>JAFGUY010000014.1 GCA_016938245.1 Candidatus Omnitrophota bacterium
ACGCAACGCATTGGAATTACGTAAGTTATGATTTTTCACAAGTTATAGAAACTGGTTTTTGAAAATAATCGGGAAGAAAAATATTTTTTAACTAACTACTGAAATAATAAACTATTAAGCAAAAGAGGGGATACTGTATTTAAGTCAGCAGTATCCCCTCTTTTGCTATAAATTAATGCAAAAAAGACGCGTAGTTGTGGCAATGAGCGGCGGGGTTGACTCTTCAGTGGCGGCGGCGTTATTAAACGACCGAGGCTACGAAGTTATCGGAATTACTATGTGTTTCAATATTTCTGAATACAAGCGTAAGAAACCCGGATGCTGTAGTGTCGCTTCAATAGATGATGCCCGTAGAGTAGCGTATAAGTTGGGTATCAGGCATTATGTATTGAATATGCAAAAGCTGTTAGAAAAGCTTGTAATTAAGGATTTTTGTAGCCAGTATCTTCTAGGTAGGACACCCAATCCCTGCATTATCTGTAATCAGTACCTTAAGTTCGGTGAACTATTAAGAAAAACAGATGTTTTAGGAGCTAAATTTCTGGCAACCGGGCACTACGCAAGAATATCAAAATCAAAAAGTGTTTTTTGGCTTTATAAAGCAAAAGATTTTAGGAAAGACCAGTCTTATTTTCTTTATCGTTTAAGCCAAAAACAATTAAGCCGTGTATTTTTCCCGCTTGGGCAATATAGTAAAGATGAAGTGAGGAAACTGGCACGTAATTTTTCTCTGCCTGTTGCGCAAAAAGCAGCCAGCCAGGAGATTTGTTTCCTGCCCCAGGATAATTACCGGGAGTTTTTAAGGAAAAGATTAAAACAAAATATAATTCCGGGAGAGATATTAGACCAAGGCGGTAATCCCGTAGGAAGACACAAAGGGATTGCCTATTATACGATCGGCCAACGTGAGGGTATAGGAATAGCTAAGGGTTACCCGGTATATATTACGAAAATAAACCATAAAAAGAATACAATAACCATAGGCCGCCGTGAGGATGTTTTTTTTGGGGAATTTATGGTTAAGGATCCGTATTTTACTTATAAGCCCGTTAAAAATAAGATTGTCCTTAAGGTCAAAATAAGATATAATCATAAAGAAAGCGAAGCAAGACTAATTCCATCTGGAAATAAAATCAGGGTCGAATTTAAGAAGCCACAATTTGCCGTAACGCCCGGCCAGGCAGCAGTTTTCTATGATAAGGATAAGATAATAGGTGGAGGGACGATAGATAAGGTTTTAGGATGAGAATGGCCAAAGAAACCAGTGTTTTAGGGAATAAGATTAAAGAACTTAAGAAAAAACGCAATGCCATAATCCTGGCGCATAATTACCAGCTTCCCGAAGTACAAGACGCAGCGGATTACAGAGGTGATTCTTTAGAGTTGAGCCGTATTGCCGCTAAGACCGATGCCGAGGTTATTGTATTCTGCGGGGTTTATTTTATGGCAGAGACAGCTTCGATTCTTTCTCCCGATAAAAAAGTTATTATGCCGGATATCAATGCAGGTTGCCCTATGGCTAATATGCTTAAAGCCGATGATTTAAAGAAGCTTAAGGCAGAGCATCCTAAAGCGGTAACGGTAGGCTATGTGAATACATCTGCAGAGGTAAAGGCAGAGCTGGATTATTGTTGTACTTCTACTAACGCGGTGGCTGTAGTTAATGTGCTGAAGAATAGCGAAGAAATTATCTTTGTCCCGGATAAATACCTTGCTGATTTTGTAGAGAAGAAGACCGGAAGAAAAATGATTATCTGGAACGGTTTCTGCCCTACCCATATAAAAATACTTCCTGAAGATGTGAAGTGCGAGAAGAAATTTCACCCATTTGCTAAAGTTATGGTTCATCCTGAATGCCTGCCGCAGGTAGTTTCTATGGCAGATGCAGTACTTTCTACTTCCCAGATGGCAAAGTTTGCCAAGGAATCAGAAGCAACGGAATTTATCGTTGGGACGGAAATCGGATTAGTCTACCGGCTTAAGAAGGATAATCCTAAAAAAGAGTTCTATCCTGCAGCTGAACGCGCAGTTTGTCCTAATATGAAGCGTACAACAGAGGAGAAGATAATTTCAGCGCTTGAAGAGATGAAGGAAGAGGTAAAAGTCCCTGAAGATATACGTAAACGCGCAAAAAAGTCAATCGACAGGATGTTAGAAATAGTATAGGTGAACCCCGTTACAAATTAGTTTGTAACGGGGATATTAGAGGTTTGTAACGGGGTGAATATCCCAGTAGTTTATGAAGACGATTATTTATTAGTAGTAGATAAGCCTTCCGGGCTGCTTACCGTCCCTACCCCTAAAAATGAGAAACGTACCTTAACCGGAATACTGGGTTTATATCCTTGTCACCGCCTGGATCGTGATACCTCCGGGCTTATTATTTATGCCAAGGATACATTGATCCAGCGCAGGATGGCGGAAGAATTTAAGAAAAGGCAGGTTAAAAAGGTTTACCTCGCTTTTATTAACAGTACCCCGTATAAAAAAGAAGGAGTAATTAAAAACAGGATTGAAGGGATGTCTGCTGAAACTTATTATAAAGTTATTGAAAATAGAAGTGGTTTTGCTATTGTAGAGGCTAGGCCGGTTACCGGCAGGACTAATCAGATCAGGATTCATTTTAAGTCTATAGGACACCCTGTTCTTGGGGAGAGCAGATTTGCTTTTCGCCGTGATTTTAAGATAAAGGCGAAAAGATTATGTTTGCACGCAAAGGCACTGGAGTTTAGGCATCCGGTAACCTGTAAGATATTAAGATTAGAAAGCGCGCTCCCTAAGGATTTAAAAGGATTTTTAGATAAAAATGATTAAATATATTTTATTAGGTATCATTCAGGGGTTAACAGAGTTTTTACCGGTATCAAGTTCCGGGCACCTGGTGATTGCGCAGAGACTCTTTGGTTTCTCCGGTGAAGAGATAGCGGTATCCGTAATATTGCATTTAGGAACGCTTTTTGCGGTAATAATTTTCTTCTTCGGGGATATAATTAAAGCAATGCGCGATTTAAAGTTAATATGGTTTATTGTATTAACAACTTTTATTACCGGTGTTATCGGTATATTAGGAAGGGGTTTTTTCGAGGGCCTTTTTAATTCGCCCAAGGCAGTTATTTTTGCGCTTTTTATTACGGGGGTGATTTTACTTATGACCCGCAGATTTCCTGACGGCAAGAAGGATAAGTTTAAACTAAAAGACGCGCTTATTTTAGGTTTGACTCAAGCCGTTGCTATTGTCCCCGGTATTTCCCGTTCCGGTATTACAATTTCAACGCTTTTATTTAGAGGAGGAAGTAGAGAAACCTGTTTTAAATTATCTTTTCTTGTTTCTATACCTTTGATCCTTGGTGCCGCACTCCTAGAGTTTAAAAAAATAGATTTTGCCATACAGGATAACCCTGCTAATATTATTGCCGGATTTATTGCCAGCTTAATAAGCGGATTGCTTTCGCTTTTTCTGTTAAAATTAGTTATAAAGTGCGCCAGATTCTACTACTTTGGTTATTACTGTATTCTGGTTGCGGTTTTGGCTTTGTTTTTTATCAAATAATTCTAAAGGATACCTCTATGGGAGTATTAGTATTAGGTACGGTGGCGCTAGATACGGTTAAGACACCGAAGGGGATTCGTAGAGACATAATCGGAGGCTCTGCAGCGCATTTTTCCATGTCTGCCAGATTTTTTACCAAGGTAAGTATCGTAGCTTGCGTAGGAGAAGATTTTCCACAGAAAAATATAAATTTGTTAAAGAGCAAAGGATTAGATCTGGATTCGCTTTCCGTACAAAAAGGTAAAACTTTCCATTGGCAGGGGGAATATAAAGGCGATCTTAATACCGCTATTACTTTGAAGACAGAGCTTGGCGTGCTTTCTTCATTTAAGCCGAATATTTTGAAGAAGCAGCGCGAAATAAAATACGTATTTCTGGCGAATGTTGATCCGGATATCCAGCAGTCTTTGTTAAAGAATATGCATTCGCCGGAAATAGTTGCTTTAGACAGCATGAATTATTGGATAGATACAAAACGTAAATCTTTGATAAGGTTATTAAAAGATGTTGATATTTATTTAGCTAATGATAAAGAGGCAATCAGCCTTTCTCAAGAATCAAACCTGATTAAAGCAGCTAAGTCTTTATGCAGGATGGGCCCGAGCATGGTCTTAATAAAAAAGGGTGAACACGGAAGTTTATTCTACGATGGTAAATATTTCTTTGCGCTGCCTGCATATCCTGCTGAAGAAGTTATTGATCCTACAGGAGCGGGAGATACCTTTGCCGGGGGCTTTATGGGCTATCTGGCTAAGTGCGGCAAGGTTAATGCTCTAACAATAAAGAATGCGCTTGCTTATGGAACTGTTGCAGCGTCTTTTAATATCGAGGGTTTTGGATTAGAAGCGCCTGCCAGGCTTAAAATTAGTGATTTAAACAACAGGTTTTCTAAATTTAAGAAATACGCTTCGTTTTAAAATTTTTATAAAAAGGGGGCTCTATGCTTGAAGAAAAAATATTAACTGATTATAAAGAAGCAATGAAAGCTAAAGATGCCTTAAAGAGCTCGGTAATAAGTTTTTTGCGGGCAGAGATGATTAATCTGGCTACCGCTAAAAAAAAGAAGGGCCTTGATGACCCGGAAGTAATTTCAGTCATTAAGAAGCAGATTAAACAGCGTAAAGACTCTATTGAGCAGTTTACCAAAGGTGGGCGCCTGGAGATGGCGCAGAAAGAGGAGAAAGAGATGGAGATACTTAAAGGCTATCTTCCTCCTGAATTATCCGCCGATGAAATTAAGAAAATAATCGAAGAGGCAGTCCTTGTAACCGAAGCATCCGGAATTAAGGATATGGGCAAGGTAATGAAAGAAGTTAACGCAAAAATAGGGTCTTTAGCAGACGGAAAATTAATCAGCGATTTAGTAAGAGAACGGCTTTCTTCTTAAGGTATAAATGTTTTCATCATTAAGCGTAAAAAACTTCCGGGTCTATTGGCTGGGCATGCTAGTTTCGCTGATAGGAACTTGGATACAGCAGGTGGCCCAGAGCTGGCTTGTATTTCAGATTACCAGTTCCGCCTTTCTTTTAGGTGTAGTAGGTTTCTTAAATTCTATCCCCGTATTAATTTTAAGCCTCTTCGGCGGCGTCTTAGCTGACCGAATTAACAAAAGAACTATCCTTATAGCTACCCAAGTCGCCTTTATGTTTTTGGCTTTTCTTTTGGCAGTCCTTATTCAATTTAAGATTATAACGCCTGTTCAAATAATGATAATTGCTATTTTAAACGGTGTAGTAATGGCTTTTGACGCTCCGGCCCGTCAATCAATAGTAGTAGAATTTGTGGGTAAAAAACACCTTTTTAATGCCATAGCTTTAAACTCCGTAGCCTTTAATTCCTCCAGGATTATCGGACCGGCCTTAGCCGGAATATTGGTAGCTACAATCGGCATGAGCGGGTGTTTTTATATTAACGGAGTAAGTTTTCTTGCGGTTATTATTGCCTTGTATTCAATTAAGTTAAAGCATAGCCGCAATCTTTCCCAAAGTAGTGCCTTTAAAGACGTAAAAGACGGGCTTATCTTCATAAAAAATAATCGCCTGATATTAGCTTTGATTTCCATGGTTGCTGTAGTTAGCCTTTTTGGCGTAGCCCATGTAATTCTAATGCCGATTTTTGCTAATGACGTATTAAAGGTAGGCATAAAGGGGTTGGGAGTATTAATGTCTTCTGCCGGCTGCGGGGCTTTAATAGGTGCTTTGATTTTAGCGCGCCTGGGAGATTCTAATCATAAAGGCAGCTTGCTATTATTTTCAGCTATGGTTTTCTCGGTTTCATTGGCAATATTCTCATTGTCAAAAACATATTTGTTATCGATATTTGCTTTAATTTTAGTAGGGTTATCAAGCGTTATCGCGGTATCTTTAGTAAATACTCTTTTGCAGCTTAATGTTGAAGATAGGTTTAGGGGCAGGGTAATGAGCGCATTTATGCTTACTTTCGCCGGAATGATGCCGTTCGGTAATTTAATCGCCGGAAGCCTTGCCCATATCGCGGGAGTTTCTATTGCGGTTTTATTCGGAGGTGTTGTTTGTACGGTATTTTTTGCTGCAATTAATATAGCTTACCCGGAATTAAAAAAGTTAAATTAATTCTATTGCTTTTTTGTGTAGATTTGCTAAAATTTATTCAACTACCAAGGAGGAAGAAAGAATGAAAAAGACCGTATTTGTTATAATATTATTTGTTTTAATAGGATTATTTTACGGCTGCGGGAAGAAACAGCAGACCTTAGAAGGGATGCAACAGCCTATGTCTATGGAGACATTAGTTACTATGAGTACAACCTCGCAGGCTCCTAGTGAAGCAAAGGTTGCCGAAGCTAAAGCAACTTCGTCTTCTATTTTAGGCCCGGCATCTGCATCTGATGTTAAGTTAGGGCAGCTTCCTCCGGCAGGCCCTTATAAGCCGGCAGCCAATGAAATTCAGACAGCCCTTAAGAACGCGGGTTTCTATACCGGGGTAATAGATGGGAAGATAGGCCCGGTTTCCAAGAAGGCGATAATAGAGTTTCAAAAAGCCAATAACCTGGTAGCAGACGGCAAGGTCGGCCCTAAAACCTGGTCAGTATTAAGCAGCCATCTTAATTCTGTTGTTCAAGATACCGGCAAGCTACGTTAAAATACTAGCCTAGAAAATATCCATCAGGAGTTTAAATAAAATCCCGACATTTTTGTTGGGATTTTATATTTTTGGGTGTTATAATAATATGCATGTACGAATTTCCAAGTGATTTTTTATTCGGAGCGGCTACTTCTGCCTATCAGGTAGAAGGCAGCAACTCATTGAGCGATTGGTGGGAGTATGAGCTCGCCGGAAAATTAAAATACCATTCAGGGCCTGCCTGTAAGCACTACGAACTATACGAACAAGATTTCAATTTAGCTAAAGAATTAAACCACAATTGCCATCGTCTCTCGATTGAATGGAGCCGGATTGAGCCGGAAGAAGGAAAGTTCTCTTCCCAAGAGCTCAATCATTACAAAAAAGTAATTTCAGCTTTACGCAGTCGTAAGCTGGAGCCAATAGTTACGCTACACCATTTTACTAACCCCATATGGTTTTCAAAGTTGGGGGGTTGGAGTTCTAAAAAAGCCTCAGACTATTTCCTGCGTTATGTTTCTAAGGCTGTAGATGCTTTGTCAGGGGAGGTACAGTTTTGGGTTACGATAAATGAACCCATGGTTTACCTTTATCACTCATACCTTCTTGGAATCTGGCCTCCTAATGAGCGGTCTTTAATCAAAACCCACAAGGCAAAAAATAACCTGCTCTGTGCCCACATTAATACCTATCGCCTTATTAATAGTATTTATAAAAATAATAATTTAAATAAGCCGTTAATTAGCATTGCTCAGAACATGCAGGCGTTTGTGCCTTGTATCCCTACCTTACGAAATAAGCTCGCCTCTTACTTGAGGGCTAAGTCTTTTAACCTGGAATTTATAGAAAGATCACGGCAAGCGCGGGCTTTGGATTTTATCGGAGTTAACTATTATAGCCGCAGCCTCGTAGAGCTAAGAGGATGGGGATTGAAGAATTTTGCCATGGATGTTTGCGAAGGAAAACACAGTACGCTTAAGAAAAACTCTTTAGGTTGGGATATATACCCTGAAGGGCTCTATGATGTCTTGATTTCTTTAAAAAAATATAAACTCCCTGTTTTTATACTGGAGAACGGTATCTGTACCGAAGATGATTCTTTGCGCTGGTCCTTCATCCGGGAACATTTAGATAAATTAACTGAAGCGATTAAGTCGGGGATAAAAGTTTTAGGTTATATCTATTGGTCTTTGATTGACAACTATGAATGGGATAAGGGTTTTGCCCCGAGATTCGGCTTAATTGAAGTAGATTATAATACCTATGCGCGTACAATCAGGGAGAGCGCAAGGAAATTGGCCAAAGTTTGCCTGGAGCGAAAACTTTAAAATATGAAATTCAATGACCTTGATTCGATAATACGCGATTTTCCTTTATTCTCCGGATTTTCCAAGAGCGAACATAGGATTATCAAAAGATGCAGCCGGTTAGTTTACTATAAAAAGGGCGATATTATCTATGCCGAAGGAGCCCCTCCCAGTGCTTTTTATTGCCTTATTTTAGGAAGGGTGGTTATTTACATTCAAGGGAAAGACGGTAATACCAATATTCTTGAACACCTGCATTATGGGAAATATTTCGGGGTTATATCCTTGCTTACCAATGAAGGGCATTCCGTAACCGCTAAAGCTACAAATGACTGCTCTATTCTGGTTATTGAAAAAGAGAACTTTGATTTCGTCCTTTCTAAAATTCCGCGGTTAGCCGTTGATTTAAGCCGTATGCTCTCGCGCAGGCTAAAGCGCAAGGATATTCATCAGAAGACTATATTTGAAAGTACCGTTATCTCGGTGTTTAGTTCTTATTCCCGGGTAGGTAAGACAATCTATGCGCTTAATTTAGCCTTGAGTTTAAAGAAAGAGACGCGTAAATCCGTGATTATCCTGGACATACTGCCGCAGGATAAAATACATAGCCTGCCGCAGAGGCTGGATGTTGCAGGAGAAAAGAGCATAGATTTATCAAAGGATGTTGCGGATAGCATAAGATTAACCGGGGATTTTATCTTCAAGACTAAATTTGGCGTAGATCTTTTGTGTTTTTATTATAATCCCGATGATGAGCTCTGCGTAAAGAGGCTGGTGGCGTTTTTAAGCGGGCTGGTCAATGACTACCACTATCTTATACTTGATCTTCCTTCTTTAATGGACCGCAACATTTTCAGCATATTAAACCAGTCGGATATAATCCATCTTTTAAGCGGCCCCGATGATCTGGATTTAAGAAAGACCCATAATCTTATCCAAAGGCTAGTGGATGAATTTAAGTTTCAGGAAGATAAAATAAGTATTATTATTAACGAATATAAATTCTCCAAGATTACCCCGATAGAGCAGAGCCAGATTTTAAGCAGGAAGATATTCGCGACACTTCCCAGGATAGATTTTAGTTCTTCAGACAGGTTGATTCCGGATGATCCGGATTGTGAATATTCAAAAGCAGTACGCAGGATCTCCCGCTTTATAGGAGAATCAATGGTCGGCCTGGTTTTGGGGGTAGGGGTAGGGTATGGTTTTTGCCACATCGGAGTATTAAAAGTAATCGAGGAAGAGAATATCCCGATTGATATTATAGCAGGCTCGAGCATAGGCGCTTTGATTGCCAGCCTTTGGGCAACCGGAAGATCGAGCTCTGAAATATTAGAGATTACCAGTGAATTTAAAGAGCCCAAGCATATCTGGGGGTTAATTGATTTAACTATTCCGCAGTTAGGTTTTATTAAAGGAAATAAACTGCATAGATTTTTAAAAAAATACCTTGGCGATAAAACATTTTACGATGTAAAGTTGCCGCTAAAGATTATCGCCAGCGATGTAAAGAGAAAGGAGCCGCGCGTTTTAGATAAGGGGTTGTTGGTGGATGCGGTTATGGCAAGCTGCGCTATGCCCGGTGTCTTTAAGCCTTTCAGGTTTAAAGAGGACTTTCTTTTTGACGGCGGGGTAATTAACCCTTTGCCTACAGAACCGCTTTTTAAGATGGGAGTAAAAAAGATTATCGCGGTTAATGTTACTCCTTCCCGGGAAGATATATTGCGGCAATATGAAAGGATAAAAGAAAATATGAAGCTGAATTTAGTCAACGGGATTAAGAAGAGAAACTGGTTTAGCCTGGGAAATTATTTTAAAAATACCTTTGGTACAAACATACTTGATATTGTTTTTAGCAGCGTTGAAATATTGCAGTCTGAGGTAGCCAAAAAAGAAGCGCAGCTGGCTGATGTGGTCTTACATCCGGATACTTCGGGCTTATACTGGTTAGAATTGCACAAGTCAAAGGAATTTGCCCGGCGCGGCGAGGATGAAACGCGCAGGAATTTGGATAAAATTTGGCAGGTTATCAACGATTAAGAAGGGGGGGGTATGGAAGGGATAAAATTATTTCTGTTTTGTTTAATTCTTTGTTCATTAACCGGCTGCAGCGGTATTTCCGAGGTGGTAAGGGGAGTTGCCGGAGTATCTACTAAAGTCTTGGAAGATAAACGTAAGGATGCGGTAGTTGGCGATTTTAGCTCTGACTTTGATACTGCCCGCAGTAAAATAAAAGCTGCTTTAAAAGAAAATGGTTCCTATATTTATAGAGAAGATTTATCATCTAATCTGATTGCTGTCTACGTCTCTGAAAAAGATACTACACCCGTAGGCATATTCTTGACCGCATTGGATATAGATAATACCCGGGTGGAAGTATCCAGCCCGTCTACCTACGGCAAAGAAGTTATTGCTAAAGTTATTTTTAACGCTTTGAGAGGAATCCCTAATGCCAAAAAACAATAATTGTTGTTCGATAAAAAACCTTATTAAGAAATGCCACTCTACTGCTAAAGATAAAGGCTGGTGGAAAAGTGAGCGTAACGAAGGAGAACTTATCGCGCTTATGCATTCGGAATTATCAGAAGCATTGGAAGCGATGCGCGATCATTCGGGGCAGGCTGCTATAGCCGAAGAGTTAGCAGATTGCTGCATCCGTATATTTGATTATTGCGGGGCAAAAAAAATAAATCTGGAAAAAGCCCTTTTAAAGAAGATGTCGTATAATAAAACCCGGCCGTTTAGGCACGGAAAGAAGTTTTAAGTTGTGATTATGGCAAAAAAACGCGATAGTTGGGGTTCAAGGTTAGGAATTATTATGGCGGTTGCAGGTTCGGCAATCGGCTTGGGGAATTTTTTAAGGTTCCCGGCTAAAGCAGTTTCAAACGGCGGCGGGGCTTTTATGATCCCTTATTTTATATCATTTTTATTATTAGGTATACCTTTGATGTGGGTTGAATGGACCTTAGGCAGATACGGGGGAGGATTTGAGCACGGAACCGCACCCGGTATATTCCATAGCCTCTGGCAAAAGAACCGTTTTATAAAATATTTCGGCGTAATCGGAATATTCGGGCCCTTAGTTATATTTATCTACTATATTTATATAGAGTCCTGGACTTTGGCATATAGCTTTTTTTCTTTAACCGGAAGGTATTCGGGCCTGAATGATTTAGCAGGAATGAAGAGTTTTCTTTTAGGTTTTCAAGGGTTAGAGAAAAACCAGTATTTTAGCGGTATGCAGGCTGCGTACCTTTTCTTTTTAATTGCTTTTATCTTGAATGTAATTGTTATTTATTACGGGATAAAAGGAGGAATAGAAAGGCTTTGTAAACTGGCAATGCCGCTTTTATTTATTTTTGGTATAATTTTGATGTTTCGGGTTTTTACCTTAGGTACGCCGGATTCTCTTAAGCCGGACTGGAACGTTTTAAACGGGTTTGGTTTTTTATGGAATGCTGATTTTTCCGCCCTTAAATCCGCCAAGATTTGGCTTGAAGCAGCAGGCCAGATATTTTTTACTTTAAGCGTAGGCATAGGAGTAATCTTAACTTACGCAAGCTATCTTTCAAAAGGCGACGATGTAGTGCTTTCAGGGCTTACTGCCGCAAGTACTAATGGTTTTGCGGAGGTTATTTTGGGGGCAAGTATAATTATCCCGGCGGCATTTGTCTTCTTTGGTCCCTTTGATATGAAATCAATTGCCAATTCCGGGGTTTTTAATTTGGGCTTTGTTACTATGCCGTTAGTTATAAATAAGCTTCCCCTATCAGCATTAATGGGATTTTGCTGGTTTTTTCTGCTTTTTTTGGCAGGGATTACTTCTTCAGTATCCTTAGCCCAGCCGGCAGTAGCTTTTTTAGAGGATGAGTTTGATATTTCAAGGAAGAAAGCAGCGGCTATTTTCGGGATTATTGCTTTTGTCCTCTGCCAGCCGGCTATTTTCTTCTTGGGAAGAGGAGTTGTAGATGAACTGGATTTCTGGGGAGGGACTTTCTTTTTGGTGGTTTTTGCCACGATAGAAGTTATACTCTTTGCCTGGGTATTCGGTATGGAGCGCGCCTGGGATGAGATACATAAGGGAGCGGATATGCGGGTTCCTAAAATATACAAATTCATTATAAAATATATTACACCGTTGTTTCTGTTTTTTATACTGGGGATGTGGTTTAAGCAGGAATGGCTTCCTATAATCTTAATGAAGAATGTATCTTGTGCTGACCGGCCGTTTGTTTTAAGTACCCGCTTAGGTTTACTAATTATATTCTCAGTTTTAGTTATTTTAGTTAAAATAGCCTGGCAGAAGAGGAAGGTTTTAAAGGAGAAAGGTAGATGAGATTTAGCGGATGGGTGTTACTGATTGTCTCATGGGTATTCATATTAGGGCTTTTTTTGTTTTGTTTATCTAAGGTGTTTACAAAGAAGGAATTTTAATAACTTGATTTTTACGCTATTTGTGGTAAAAAGGTTAAATAGCGTTTAAGTAGTTTAGCCGAGGTAGCTCAGTGGTAGAGCGCGGCCCTGAAAAGGCCGGCGTGGGAAGTTCGATTCTTCTCCTCGGCACCACCTAAAAAAGAGAGGTTTTCATAACCTCTCTTTTTTGTTGTATTTAGGCGTAATTGCTTTAGTTACGAGGCAGTTACGCTTTTTTCTTTTGTTGGCGCCTTTTGTATGGCTTTGGGTGTTTTTATAGACTTTAGAAAGTTATAGTCTCATATAGTCTCAAAATTATGAAAAGGATGACCCCGGCAGCAAGATTACTTCTAGATTCATTAAAGGGTATAAGCATTTCTCTGAACGAAGGATGTTAGCGAATGACGGCTCGTTTTATTGCCTTGATAAATACTTAATGGAGCAGTTAGGCATTGGAGATAATACGATTCGCAGGGCACGTATTTATTTAAAAGAAACCGGGGAAATTAACTATGCTATCGGTAAACATAAGGGTGTGCCTACGCGGTGCTGGATCTTATCAAAGGGTGCCAAAATGGAACCCTTTGGGCAGGCAAAGTAAGCCAAAATGGAACCCTCTGGAGAAGGCTTAAAGGGTGCCAAATTGGAGCCAAAGGGGGCCAATTTGGTTGTGAAAGCAAGCCAATTTGGCCCCCTTAATAATAAGGTCTTAATAAAGAGTGAAAATAAGAATATACCTGAAGAGTTGCCTTCTTTTACCGAAGACGATAAAGAGGGGATAAGGGCTTATGCTAAGTCATACGGTGTTGACAAGACAACTGATTTCTTGGTGCATAAGGGCGTGATCTAGTATCCATTAGAGAGATTCTTGAAGGCGTTGAACTATGTAAAAAATAAGGATAAAAATAGATTTTAATGGCCAAAATAATGCACATTTTTTTAATATTAAATTCCAAATAATGCACACTTGGCAGTGCAGTTTTTAAATTTATTTATGAGCATTAATTTAAGCTTGAGTTTATTGAAGATGTTTTTTATCCCCAAGCACTTAAAGCTATTTGCCTGCGGTAAGCCTTCGCGCAATTCTTCCAACACGCCTTGCGAAAGCTACCGCATACAACGCACCAAAAAAATCACTCAAACCACTAAGGGAGGCTAAAACCTAAAGAATATGAGAAAAGGAAGGGTTACTAAAGAAGAACAGAAGCGCAGGATTAAGCTGTTACTAAGGTTTATATTTACCTTCAAATATGCCACTACTGACCTACGTAAAAGTAATAGAAAATATATTACCCCCGCTTCCATGGCAATTCCGAAGCCCGGATGCAAGACCAAAGGAGT
>JAFGUY010000015.1 GCA_016938245.1 Candidatus Omnitrophota bacterium
AAATTTATAAATTCCTTCGTCTTTAAAATAACCCGCTTTTTATATACGATAAAAGCAAATTGGTTATGCTCTCCATGGGTTAAATATACTATTTTAACCTTTGCACCTTTACTTAATGCTTCCTGGATTACCCCGGCACAGGCTATTGCTTCGTCATCCGGATGCGGGGCAAATATAAGTACGCGCTCGTCTCTGATAAACGGTTCAAGTTGTTTTTGGTAGTCGGGACTCTGGGCAAAGGAAAGATTATTAAAAAGAATAAGGCAAGCAAAACAAGCAATAATAATACCGGAAATTTTCTCTAGACGGGATACCATCATATTTCTCTTTTTGCCCTCATTATATTAGGCTTAACAATACTGTCAACACCTTTATTAATGATAAAATCCCTTGCAATTTTAGAGCAGGCTCCTTAAAATATGGCTATGATAGACAGTAAACTGAAAGATTACGGAAAAATAAGAATAGTCCTAATCACGATCTTAGCCTTAAACTGGCTTATAGCTATAGCTAAAATTGCCTTTGGCCTTAAGATCCGATCTTCAAGTATGACTGCGGACGGCTTTCATTCTCTCTCCGATGGTGCCTCTAATATTATCGGGCTTATCGGCATTCACTTTGCCGCCAAAGCAAAGGATTTTGACCATCCTTACGGGCATAAAAAATATGAAACCTTTTTTGCCTTAGGCATTGCCTTTCTTCTTTTTCTGGTGGCTATAGGCATAATCCACGAGAGCTTAGGCCGGTTTAGCAAAAATATAACCCCAGAGATCAATCTTTTAAGTTTTATGGTAATGTTTATTACCATGGCAATAAACATTCTCGTAATGCGCTACGAAAACAAAAAAGGCACAGAGCTTAAAAGCGATATATTAATCTCCGATGCCATGCATACTCGCGCTGATATTTTTACATCGCTCTCGGTAATAACGGCATTTTTTGCCATAAAACTCGGGTTTCCCCTGCTGGACCCCATAACCTCGATAACAATCTCCTTTCTGATCGCCTACTCCGGTTATAAAATAGTACAGAAAAGCTCTGCTATATTATGCGATACCGCAGCTATATTTGACATAAAACAAATGGTAGATATAGTTTTAAGCATAGACGGAGTAAGGGCGTGCCATAAAATACGGACGCGCGGAAGGCCTGATGATATCTATATTGATTTACACGTACAGGTAGATAAAGATATGCGTATGGACGCTGCACACAAGATAAGCTATCGCATCGAAGAAGCGATTAAGAAGCGCCTTCCTTGCGTAACCGATGTAGTAGTGCATATGGAACCGAAAGAATAGCAATCAAGAGGCAGAAAATAGGAAAAAAGTCTCCATAGCGGTTATAAAAGGTTTTGGCTCTACTATCAGATATATATATATCTTCAGTTTTATGCCCCTGGATAAATATGGAGTCTCCTTTTTCCCCACTTACTAAAGAAATAATCCTGCCTGAAGGAGATATAAAGGCAGAGACCCCGGTATTAGCCGCACGCACAAGATAGACCCTGTTCTCCACTGCTCTAAGAACAGAGGCAGCCATATGCTGATAGGCTTCAGAAGTCTTTCCGAACCAAGCATCATTAGTGATATTTATCAGAAACTTTGCCCCTTTTCTTACAAAACCCCTTGCTAATTCCGGGAATACGTCTTCAAAACAGATTAAAACTCCGAAATTATCAGGAAATTCGAATATAGTATAATCTTTACCCCTAGCAATATCCCCTATAGGCGCAATTGTATCTAAAAACTTTAAAATATTTCTAAACGGAATATATTCTCCGAAGGGAACTAAATGTAGTTTATCATATTGCTTTAACAAATCGGCTTTACCGGATAATAATAACGCGCTGTTATAGTAAAGATTGTCTTTAAAGGTAACTGCCCCGAAGAGCAAAGGCTTATGAATACTTTTTATATAATCGCGCAAGCTTAAATAATAATGCGGCTCTTCTTCTAAGACAACCGGCAATGCTGCTTCAGGCCAGATAATTAAATCCGGGTTGTCTTTGGTTGCATTATTAGTAAGCTCAAAATACCTTTGCATAATAAATGCTCTGGAATGCATATACCACTTTAATCCTTGAGGTATATTAGGCTGAATAACGGATAACTTAACCGGCTTGGCAGAACTATCTTTGCCGGCGTAAAACGGTATATTCATCCGGTAAAAACCGTAAATAAAGATAGCAATCAGTAAGACGGCGGGTAAAATAATTAATTTCCCGGATTTCTTGAAAACCGGCGGCTGAAGATTAAATAATGAATAAATAGTTGTATTAACCATAACTATAAAAAAAGAAACTACCCAGACTCCGGCAATATCAGCTATCTGGATAACCTGTAGATTAAGGTATTGTGAATACCCTAAGAGGACCCAGGGAAAGCCGGTTAACAGGTGGCTGCGCAGGTACTCCAAGAAGACCCAAACTGAAGGAAGAAACATCAGGCTGGTGGTTTTAAGTTTTAAGCTATAAGCTGAAAGAATCAGGCCAAAAAAACCGAAATATAAAGATAGGTACAAGACAAGTAGAGCTGTGCCGAAGAGAGTAACATTAACTAACCAATATATTGTTACAGCCCAAAAAACTATTCCGGTAGAATAGGCGAGGATAAATGCAGAAAGGAATTTCTTATCTTTAAGCGCAAAAAAAAGCGGGATAAAACCAAACCAGATAAATAACGAAAAAGCCGGATTAGAAAAAGGGAGCGACAACAATAACCCTGATATAAGGCATAAACCGTAATCCCTTTTATTAATACCCGTTACCGTCCGCAGCATTTTTTATATTTCTTTCCTGAACCGCAAGGGCACGGTTCATTGCGACCGACTTTAGGGTGAGATAGCTTTACGGTTGAATTTATTGGCTGGGCCGGGACTTCTTCCTGCTTTACCTCTGATACTTCAGGATGCAGAAGTTCCTGCGATACGGAACTAAATACGCCTTTTATCCTTTCTGTACCTTTAGCCTGTAATTTAAGTACTGCCTCTGTAGCATCATCCTCTATTCCTGCAATCATTGTGCTGAACATATCGAAAGCCTCGCGCTTATATTCAACCAAAGGATCGCGCTGGCCATAAGCCCTAAGGCCAATCCCCTCGCGTAAGCTGTCCATTGCATATAAATGGTCTTTCCATTTACTATCGATAATCTGAAGAAAAACCATTCTTTCAAGATGGCGCAATAAATCAACCCCCATAGATCTTTCTTTTTCTTCGTATAAGCTGGTCGCCTTGTCATACAAATCTACCTCTATATCGCCACTATTCTTGGGCTTTAATTTCTCAATATCAAAAGAGGCAAGTTCAAGCCCAAACCTTAATTTTAATTCAGTTAATAACCCGCTTAGATTAAGTTCCTGGTCCTGGCTTAAATTAGAGGATACCGCATTATGTACTGCATTCTTTAAAATCCCCAATATCTCTTCTTTTAAAGAAATTCCCTCAAGTATCTCCTTACGTTGGGAATAGATTATCTCTCTCTGTTTGTTCATTACATTATCATATTCCAAGAGTTGTTTTCTTATCTCAAAATTATGCTGTTCTACGCGCCTTTGGGCAATCTCAATAGAACGGCTCACCCAGGGATGTTCAATAGCCTGGCCTTCCTCAAGCCCTAATTTATCCATCATCCCTATAAGCCTTTCAGAACCAAAGAGGCGCATAAGTTCATCGCTTAAGGAGACATAGAAACGCGATGAACCCGGATCTCCTTGGCGGCCGCTTCTTCCGCGCAACTGATTATCAATCCTGCGGGCCTCATGCCGCTCCGTACCGAGAACATGCAATCCGCCTGAATCCACCACTTTCTGATGTTCTGCCTCTGTTTCATTTTTATAACTATCAAAGATCTTTTTGTATTCTTCCTTATAATTGGGGGCTTCGGAGTCTAGTCTTTGTTTGGCTAAATTCTTAGTCATAAACTCGGGATTCCCGCCTAACAATATATCTGTCCCGCGGCCTGCCATATTGGTTGCGATAGTTACAGCCTTAAATCTTCCGGCCTGGGCTACAATCTGCGCTTCTAACTCATGATATTTGGCATTAAGAACCTGGTGCGTTATGCCGCGCACCTTAAGCATCTCTGATAACTTTTCGGATTTATCTATGGATATGGTGCCGACTAAAACCGGCCTGCCTGCTTCATAAAGCTGGGCTATCTCTTCAACCACTGCAAAAAACTTTTCTTTTTCTGTTTTGTAGATCCGGTCGGGATAGTTCCTGCGGATTAAAGTCCTGTTTGTAGGGATGACCACTACGTCGAGCTGGTATATATTCTTAAATTCGTTTGCCTCGGTAAAGGCAGTCCCGGTCATACCCGCCAATTTTTCATACATGCGAAAGTAATTCTGGAAGGTTACAGTGGCTAAAGTCTGGTTCTCTCTTTCAATCTTCATACCTTCTTTAGCTTCAACTGCCTGATGTAAACCATCTGACCAGCGCCTGCCCGGCATCATCCTGCCGGTAAACTCATCGACGATAATAACCTCTCCGTCCTTTAAAACATAATCAACATCGCGCTCATAGAATTCCTTTGCCCTTAAGGCCGCTATTGTATGGTGCCGGTATTCTATTGTCTCGATGTTATGCAGGCTTTCAACTCCCCAAAGCCCTGCGGCCTTAATCTCTCCCTCTTCAGTAAGGGCTATGGTTTGGGCCTTTTCATCGGCAACATAATCAAAACCCTCTCCTAAGTTTATTCCCTTATACTTTGCGTCAATCTCATCTTTCTCTGTAACCCTTCTACCCTTTAATTGCTGGGATATTTTATTAGCGTTATAATATTTATCCGTTGATTCTTCCGCAGGCCCAGAGATAATCAAAGGCGTACGCGCCTCATCTATTAATATAGAATCAACCTCATCAACAATAGCATAATAAAAAGGCCTCTGCACTAAGTCATCCAAAGAATATTTCATATTGTCGCGCAGATAATCAAAACCAAATTCGTTATTCGTTCCATAAGTGACATCGCAAGAGTATGATAACTTTCTTTCTTCATCCGACATCTCATGCTGGATTGCTCCGACCGTAAGCCCAAGAAATTCATAAATAGGCCCCATCCATTCGCGGTCACGGCGGGCAAGATAATCATTAACCGTAACTATATGCACTCCCTTGCCAAGTAAGGCATTTAAATAAGCGGGTAAGGTAGCTACCAGAGTCTTGCCTTCTCCGGTGGCCATCTCTGTTATTCTCCCCTCATGCAGTATGATCCCGCCTGCAATCTGGGAATCAAAATGCCTTAAGCCAATTGTCCTTCTTGAGGCCTCTCTTACTACAGCAAAGGCTTGCGGCAAAATATCCTCAAATATCTTATTGCGGGTAATTTTTAGCCTTTCTTTTATCTTCTCTTTCTCTTCGGGAATGGCAACAGATAACATCATCCTTCTTAATTCCTTTATCTGTTGATCATAAAGAAGGGACTTTTTCAGGATATCGTCCTTAAATTGGGAGGTTTTGCTTTTAAGCTGGCTGTCAGTTAAGGATTTAACCTCGGACTCTAAAAGATTTACTTTATAAACTAAAGATGCGATTCCGGCTATTTTAGCTATCGACGGCTGAGGCATATCAGGATGAAGAAAGATTTTTACTCCGGGCGCACGCCTGTGTATCGCTGCCTGTTTATTCTTTAAAACTGCATTCTTAACAAATCCCAACATTGCTATATCCTCTAATTTTATTTAAGGCCTGTCTTTAAGGCTTGATTTCCTGTGCTTAAGATAGGCTTCAATAAGTTCATCCATCACGCCATCCATAACCTTGCCCACGTCGCCGGTTTCATAATCCGTGCGGTGGTCTTTAATCATATTATAAGGATGCATTACATAAGAACGTATCTGGCTTCCGAATTCGATTCTCTTCTTGGTACCGGCATACTGTTTTAAAAGCTCTTCTTCTTTTTTCAGCCTCTCTAATTCATAAATACGCGCCTTAAGGATTTTAAAAGCCGTCTCTTTATTCTGATGCTGCGAGCGCTCATTCTGGCATTGAGCGACTATACCTGTAGGTATATGGGTAATCCTGACTGCCGAATCTGTGGTATTTACGCTCTGCCCTCCTGCCCCCTTAGAACGATAGACATCGACACGTAGATCTTTATCTTCTATTTTTACATCAACACCTTCTTTTAATTCCGGTATTACATCGACAGAGGCAAAAGAAGTATGCCTGCGCTTATTGGCATCAAAAGGGGAGATACGTACTAAACGGTGCACCCCGCGCTCTGATTTTAAATAACCATAAGCATAAGGCCCCTCAATTAATAAAGTAACGCTTTTAACCCCTGCCTCTTCCCCGTAAAGTATATCTGTCGTCTCAACGCTATACCCGCGTCTCTGTGCAAAGCGGGTATACATCCTTAGAAGCATCTGTGCCCAATCACATGACTCAGTTCCTCCTGCCCCGGCATTAATGCTTAATATGGCGCTACCCGAATCAAGCTCTTCCGAGAAAAGAGTATGAAACTCTAACTTCTCCAAATCAACAAGAAGCGTCTCGGCATTACGGTTTAAATCCAGGAATAATTCCCGGTCCCGGGAATCAATTATTGAGGTTAATTCTTTAAGCTCCCGGTATTTCTTAACTGCGGCTTCCCAAGGCTCTACAATATTTTTTAATTCCTTCAGCTTCCTGATTATCTTTGTTGACCTATCTGAATCTTGCCAGAACCCCGGAGAGGACATCTGCGAGGATAAATCGGCAATGGCCTTATTTTTTCTATCAACGTCAAAGATAACCTCTTAGTTGATCCAATTTAGCTTCAATACCGGCAAGCTTTGATTTGATATCTTCGAACATACTTATCCCCTCTATTAAAAACCGCCTAAAGCTTCCTTATCCCCTTCAAAGAAAGAATAAATTCATCTTTATTATCTGAAAATTCCGTAGCAACTTCTTCGGTTACTTTGCCCTCCTTAACCAGCTTAATTAAAGACTGGTTAAATGACTGCATGCTAAAAATATTCCCGTCTTCGATGAATTGGGGTATCTCCCAAACCTTTCCCTCCCTGATAAGCCTGCTGATAGTAGGAGTAAGAAGCATAGTCTCATATGCGGGGACACGCCCTGCCCCGTCTTTTAGGGGCAATAACCGTAAAGATATCACTCCTTTTAAAAGAGAAGCTAACTGATTTCTTACTTCCTGATGCTGGTGCGGAGGGAAGAAATTAATAATCCTTTCAACGCTCTGTGCGGCATTAATAGTATGTAGCGTGCTTAAAACTAATACCCCGGTCTCAGCAGCAGTGATGGCTCCGGACATCGTTTCTAAATCCCGGATGTTGCTTATAAATAATACGTCGGGGGACTGAAGCGTAAAAGCGCGTAAGGCGTTATTATAAGAAAGAACATCGAGGGAGATCTCGCGCTGATTGATCAACGATTCCTTATCCTGAAATACAAACTCTATCGGATCTTCAATAGTTAAAATATGCTTCTTACTGTTTAAATTAATATATTCTATCATACTGGCAATAGTAGTAGATTTCCCGCTGCCCATACTCCCGGTTAAAAGTACTAACCCCCCTCTTTCCATGGAAAGCTTCTCTAATATCTCAGGGGGCAGGTTTAAATCTTTAAATGTCTTGGTAACATTATTTACCCTTCTTATGACCAGTGAGGGCCAATTCCTTTGCATAAATATACTGGCTCTAAACCTGGTGCCTAATTCTTTTAAGTAGATAGTAAAGTCTACGTCGAGATTATTCTTAAAATCTTCTCTCTGTTTAGGATTGGTAAGCTCTTCAGTAGCCTTGATCATATCCTCAACAGTAAGCAGTTCCTCCCCCATAACAACAAGTTTACCGTCTATTCTAAAACGGGGGTAACCTCCTGCGCGGAAGAATAAATCCGAGGCTCCTCTTTCAACCATCTCTTTTAAAAACTTCTTTATCTCCATCTTGCCTCCATTTTTGTAAAATATTATACCATCTTCTTAGATTTGGGAGTAGGATTAAATTCCATAGGCTTACCCAATGCTAAATGAGTTTGCGCATCTAAAGCAGGAGTGGAGCCTAAAATTAATATTATAAAAGGGACTAAAAACCACTCGGTAATCATGATTACGTTCTTAAACCAGCTAATACCTTTAGGCCGGGGAGGCAATATGAGACGGCTTAATACTATCCAGACTAAGCTGGTAAAGAGGGTAAAATTAAGAAGCAAACCCGTTATCTTAGAAAGATTGTATCCTATGGCCATTTGGTTAAAAAAAGCCCCTCCGAAGATAACCGGTAAAGGGCCGATAAATAATAATATCACTGCCCAGATCGCCCAAGTAACATGGGTCTCTAAAAGATGAAAACCCCTTCTTATCTTTTTTGCTAAAGGTATATCCCGGTCATTTAAGAACCCGTTAATTAAAAAAGGAAAGTTCTCAACTCCCCAGGCCCATCTCCTCTTCTGTTTATATTGCATCTTAATAGTCTTAACAAAACTGCTGGAATAAGCTATATCCATGAATACAGTCAGATACAGCGGCACAACCCGGTAATCTCCTTTATAAAAAAGAAACGCCTTCCAATAAATAACCGAATCATCAGAAACCATATCTACCGGCCAATAACCTATATCGACTAAAGTCTTAAAACTCATGCTGTGGCTGGAAAAAGTAACAAACTTCTCCAAACGCATCCCTTCAATCATCTGGCAGAATGAAGCGCTTATTTCAACTAAACGGGCAAAAGACGGCGCCTGCCAGATATTATTATAAACAGGCATCGGCTGGTAGCTTGACCTATGCGGCTTGGGAGAATTAACGAAATGGTATGTAAGGCAACCGAAATACTCTTTGTTTACACAGGTGTCCGCATCAAAACAAGAAAGAATAACATCCTCATCTTTAATGCCTTTTTGATTTAAGAGGGATTTTGCCTGCCTGGCTGCCCAAGTAGCATTTGCTCCCTTAGTACGCTTCTCTCCGGTTATACCATCGGGATGAAAAGTGGATAAATAAATGTGGAACGCATTTCTAAACTCTGCTTCGAGAATTACGGAATTTTCCCTTGCTTTAAGATTACGTTCTTCAAAAGCAACTACTACCATTATTTTATCTTTAGGGTAATGGCAGTTTCTGATTGCCTCTAAAGACGGCCTTATGATATCCAATCCTTCTTTATACACCGGAAAAATAACCAGATGGTAGAAATTATTCTTAGGGCATATCTCAAGCCAGTCTTTATTTCGCTCCCGGTAAAGCCGGTGATGCGCCATTACTAAAAGCGTAGTTAAATAAACGGTCCTTATAATCCAATAGAAGTCAAAACCTAATATTATGACCGCGCAGGCAACAGGATTAATAAAGGCTAAAAATACCAGGGTCAAAATAATTCCCCACGAGATTAATCCCGGGATCATTTCTAAGAACCTTTTCTTAAAATTATTCTTTCCCATTCTGCTTTAGCCTTATTGTGCTGCTCATAACAGATTGTTTACCGCTGAGTTCAAGCTTATAAATATTTTCGTAAATTACGCCGTCTGTGCCCGTCTGATAATCTGAAAAATACAGGCTATCTTTATCTGGATCATAGAATAAACCTGAAGGTGATTTGTTTAAATTAACCAGGCTTACTTCGTTTGGATTAATATCCGCCTCAATGACAGCAATATTTTTGTCGGTAATCATAATTAAATGGTAGCTATCTGAGTGCCAGAAGACTTGGGTAATCTTTTGCCCGGGATAATCTAAAATAAGCGGAGATTCCCCGTATAATAAACTGCCCTTGGGGCTTAAATACAGCACGCAAATCTGATGGCTGTTAAAAATCATTGCCTTTTCCTTATCCGCAGAAAACCTTAATTCTTTAGGTACGCCCTTAAAACCAGGGGGGAAGCACGCTTAATTCTTTAAATCTTTCTCCTTCTAAATCGGATTCATAAATAATATGCTCCGGCAGGTTAAAATAATAAATGCTTTTTTTCTCCTGATCGACATAAAAATACGTTGCGCTTCTCTTATTTAACTGTTTTATATTGGTCCGATTAGGAAAAAGTATTACTTTCTCAACCCGGGTAATCTTACGCGGCTGCACATCTACCTGCATACTCCATGGGTAATAATCTTCTAACTCTATCCTTAAATTATAAGATCCGGGCAAAAGCTCGCTTATGGTAACCGGGCTCCTCTCTTTCAGAAGTTTTGATTCTAAATAAATATGCGCGCTTTGAGGCTGTGTCTTGATACTGACTAAGCCGGTTTGGGTAAATTTAAAAGTACGGGAATTAAATTTATAGCCTAACGCGGAGGAGAGAATAAACGGAAAACCTAAAAAAAATACCGCAACGCTTAAATGGAACAAAACCGTTCTTATCTTCTGCTCATTAAACATCTTGCGATTTCCTTCTCTAAATCCAGAAGCTGTTTTTTCTTATCCTCTCCGAAAATATACCCGCCTGATACATTATCGCTCCTTACAACCCTGTGGCAAGGAATAATTAAAGGGTAGGGATTATTTTTTAATACTGTACCCACTGCCCTATAAGCGCGTTGGGAGCCGGATTTCTTAGCAACCCATTTATAGGTACGCACCTGGCCTAAGGGTATGCCCATCACTACCCTATAAACCCTCTTGGTAAAAACGGTCATCTGCATATTATTTTTTTTCTTCTCAATATATGATGATACGAGAGAGCGAACCTATGCGCTTCATCACGAATCCTGCGGATCAGATTTAATCCCGAAGAGTACCGGTCTAGCTTCACAGGACTCTTCTTACCCTTTATATATATATTCTCTTCTTTCTTGGCAATGCTTAATAACGGCAGCTCTATCCCCAAACTTTTAAGCTCCTTTTCTACTACAGATAAATGCCCCCTGCCTCCGTCTATAACAATTAAATTCGGTAACTTAAGCCTGCCCCTTAAAACCCGGGAATACCTTCTTCTTATTACTTCTCTTAACATATGGTAATCATTAATTCCGGTAACAGTTTTAATACGGAACCTGCGGTAATTGTCTTTATCTGGCCGCCCGTCATAAAAACTAACCATTGACCCACATGCCTCTTTCCCGGATATATCGGATATATCAAAGGCTTCAATTCTTTTTGGGATTTTCTGCATTTTAAGAAGATTCTTTAATTCTCCCAGGCCCTGCCTTTGGCAGGAAAAAGGTATACCCTCATTGATTACGCTAAGAGAACTAATCTGGTCGCGTATTTTAGCTGCTCCTTCAAAATCCGTATTATCCGATCTTTCGTGCATCTCTTTGCACAACTTTCTAATCAAACCATCTGTATTACCCTGAAGGAGCAAAGATATATTTTCTATTCTCTTGGAGTATTCTTTACTACCTACCTCTTTCCCGGGAGATAAACCGAGGCTCTGGTCAATTCTCTTCTCTTGCGGCGCCTGTTTATAAATCAGGTAAGGAAAATTCTTGCGGATTGTTTTCATCGCTTGCCTTAACAAGCCGGCGCTTGTATAAGGCCCGAAGTAACGCGCGCCGTCGTTATGCCTTTTTCTTGTAATATAAACAGCCGGGAAATTATCCTTAGTAATTTTTACCATCGGAAAGCTCTTATCGTCGCGCAGGGCAACATTATATTTTGGCCTATACTTATGCACAAGGGCAGACTCTAAAAGAAGCGCCATGCTTTCATTCGGGCATAGTTTAAACTCTATATCGCAAACTTTTAAAATAAGCGCTTGGGTTTTAACAGAAATGTCTTTGCTCAGATAAGTAATTAACCGTTTCTTTAAAGACTTGGCCTTACCGATATAAATAACTCTTTGGGAGCAATCCTTCATTAAATACACCCCCGCAGTATTAGGGGCAGATAAGAATTTTAGCCTTAATTCATTGTCCACGTTTTATAACCCAATTCCAAATCTGGTGTATTTCTCTGACCCTAAAAACAAAACAAAAGATAATATATGATATAAAACCCGTTATTAAAACAATAGCCACGTTTAAGAATTTATTTGTACTAAGCTGCATAGAAAAACAACACACTACGCCCATAATTACGCTAGAAGCAAGAATGCGTAAAAAAGATGATATAATTTCGCCTTGCCCAAAATCACCTATCTTCCTTTTGGCTAATAAAAACAGGACTAAAAATGCGGTTATGCCGGAAATTGAAGAAGCCAAGGCAATGCCTGCTATTTTAAGGGGAAATATCAGTATAGAATTCAAGATTATATTGAGGCCTAAGTTCAATGCGGATATTTTAGCTGGAGTTATGGTATCCTTCAGGCTAAAGAAGCATGACTGAAGCACCTTATTAGCTCCGTAAGCAGTTAAACCTATACTGTAAAAAAAAAGCGCCTGGGAAGTAAGCCCCACGGAATAAGCATCGAATCTTCCTCCGGAAAAGAATGCTTTTACTAGGGGGGAAGCTAAAACCATAAAAAATACTGCCGAAGGCAACATAACAAAAAATACTGCGCGCAGGCCAAAAGAAAGAGTGCTTCTTAATTCCTCTTTGTCATCAACAATTGCCTGCTGAGAAAAAGTAGGAAGAATCGCCTGTGAAATAGCATTACTAAAAATACCCAATGGAAACTGAATTAAACGGTAAGAAAAATATAAAACAGCAACTCCTCCTTCTCCTACGATCCAAGACAAAGACCCGAAAGCAGAATCCACAAAATTATTCAGTTGATATATGCACGAACTTAATAGCCTGGGCATCATGAGCCTGCGTATAGCCTTGGCTCCCGGATGATTCAGGGTTTTGGGGAATTTAAGCCTTAAGCCTTTTTTATAAAGAACCGGGATCTGCACTGCTAATTGCAATGCCCCCCCGACTAATATCCCCAATGATAATCCCTTTATTCCTTCTCCAAAAAAAAGAGCAAATACTATTATAGATATATTTAAAAGGCACGGCGCAAAAGCAGGAACAACAAAGTGCTTTAAGGAATTTAACAAGGCTGTCGAATAAGCTGCCAGGCCGATTAATAAAATATAAGGAAATATAATCCGGTTAAGCCTGACGGTTAAAGAGAATTTCTCAAAAATAACTAAAAATCCCGGAGCAATAAGGCGTATAATAAAGGGAGAGAAAATAATACCCAGTAAGGTTATAGCCGTAAGGACCACCAATAAGATATTAAGCATAACATTAGCGAGCTCCCAAAATTCCTCTTTTGTATTTTTGAGCCTATACTCGCTAAAGACGGGGACAATGGCAGCATTAGCTGCGCCTTCGCCTACAAAATCGCGGAAGAGATTAGGGACTTTAAAAGCAATGACAAATGCCTGGGCATAGATATAAACGCCAAAAAGCCTTGCGATTACAATATCCCGGAATAGGCCTAATAACCTGGAGAAAAACGTGGCAGTACCAATAATCCCGGCGGATTTAGCTACAGCAAGATTAGATTGACCTTTGCCTATTGACATATGAACTTTATTATGTTAATATTAATAAAATTTATTTAAAACCAGGAGACATAAATATGCCAAGACGCAAGACTTCAATAAAAAAAACCCGGTCTGACAGAAGAAAACACCTGCAAAACTTAAAAATTAAACAAAACCTCAAAAAAACAATTAAGAAATTCCAGGGTTTAATTGCCGCTAAGAATCTCGAAGAAGCCAAAAAAATACTATCCGGTGTTTTCTCACAACTGGATAAGGCAGCTAAAAAAAGAACTATCCACCCTAAAACCGCCAATAGAAGAAAGTCCCGCCTGATGAAACATTTAGGTAAGAGCGCATAAATTAACCACTAATTTTTCCAGCGCAAAAACGGGCTTAAGTTTACCCGTTTTTATCTCTATATCGCAATTTAAAAGAAGCTTAAGCCTAAGGCGAAGCCCCGCAGAATTCATAGTATTGGCCTCCAAAGAATACCTTAATCCTCCTAAAATCCTCTCCGGGCGCTCTCCTGCTTTTATAAGCTGATTTAGAGTCTTTAAGGCAAATCCCGGCTGCCTCTTTTCTATCTGGCGGCTTAGATTAAAAGTGTTCGGGGGGGTTTCTTCTTTGAAACGTATAATCTTTGCATACCTTGCAATATTTCTTATGAACTGTGCTTTTTTACTCTCTTCTGTTATATCAAGCGCTAAAACAATATTTTTGCTCTCTCTTCTTGCCCATTCAATAATAAAATCATCCGTGGACTTATGCAGTTCATCCGCATTCCTGACTAACACTATCCTCCTTAAGGATTTAACTGGAATACTCAATAACTTCTCCTGTAAATCCTTAAGAGAAAGCTTATCTGCGTATAATGCGTCGAGATTAAAATCTTCTAGATGGGGGGGGAGAAATTCTTCTTTGAGCCGCTTTAACGCTATATCTTTAGCAGGATAATTTCGGCCGATAAAAAGATAGACCATTTTTTGCTTACCATTCTTCAACTGTACGCTCAACGACCCTGCGGGCAAGATCATTAAGAGCATCAATAACTGCGCTGTCCTCTGATTCCGCCTGTGAGCCGGAAGTAAAATAGGTTGTATCTCCGGTAAAGTTATTCTCTTGCCAAACCAGCTTATCCTCTTTGTTATCCCACAAACTTATATTGACTACAAGGTTAATGCGATATTCACTTACCTCGTCATTATCGAGGTAGCGCAGCGGATCTTTACGAAACTCTACCACCTCTCCCTTTAAGACTAAATCTGCAAGTTCTTTTTTTACCGGCTTTAAGTTGCCGTCGAATAAATACCTGTTATTTACATACCTGGTAACATCCGTTTCAATCATAGGCCGGTAAATCCTGTATCTACTGGCGGCATTAGCTTCGTTAGTAATATCTACTTTATTGATAAAAGGGGTTACGTATATAGTCCGGAATTTATCCGAAATCATTGAACGCGTAGTATAACCGCACCCGGATAAAATATTAACTAGCAAAAACCAAACAATTATTATAAGAGGAAATAAACGGATTGTTTTTTTGT
>JAFGUY010000086.1 GCA_016938245.1 Candidatus Omnitrophota bacterium
AAGTTATAATTTTTCACAAGTTATAGAAACTGGTTTTTGAAAATAATCGGGAAGAAAAATATTTTCTAACAAAGAACTGTATATTAATAGGAATATTTTTAACCGTTATAGTATTTATCTTTTTTATTTACTCTATCCAGTTACCTAAAGACATAAGGATTGTTGACGCAACTACCGTTACGGAGATTAATGATAAGTTAATGCCAGTAGGCATTACTAACATGTTCCCTGCGGGTACAACTAAGGCGAATTGCTGGTTTCAATGGAATAACGCTAAGCCCAATACTTCTATTATGGCCTCTTGGTATTATGTTACCGATGATATCCGTATCCTTGATTATACTTTTGATATTCCGCGTAAGAGCGGCTCAGGGGGTATTTCGCTAGCTATGCCTGTAGGTAAAGAGCTTCCTTCCGGTTTATACCGTGTTGACCTAAAAAAAGATAAACGGGTCTTAAGGTCGTTAACCTTTCGTGTCCGCGAAAAAAATAGCCTATAACGCCTTGCCACTCAATCGAACAAAGTTTTAAACCATAGTAAGATATCGCTAACCCATAATTATTTGACATAGGGGTAAATATATGTTATTATTTGAACATAAACAGGGAGTATTTAGCCTTGCAAAGAGAAGAAAAGAGGCGTTTTAGGCGTATTGATTTGCATACGCCTGTACGTTATCAGATAAGAGGCGAATCCGATTTTGATAATACCGTATCTGATAATATAAGTGCAGGCGGTCTGGCTTTTAATTCTCTGAAGTTTATTCCGCCTTCTACTGCGGTTATGTTGGAGATAGGTTTACTCTGCAGGATGCTGCATCCGATAGGCAGAGTCTCCTGGTGCCAGCCGTTACCGCATTCTAATAGAAACAGGTTAGGGGTAGAATTTGTAGAGTTTAGTTTTTCAGAGAAGAGTTTCTTATCGGAGTATATTAATATTAAGACCGATATTAATTATTAAGAAAGGAAAGACTAAAAAGATATGGCTCAAGAACAAGTTCAGGCACCAATACAGGAAGCAGCGCCAAAGCAAGAAGAGAAACAGACTAATTGCTTAGCGTGTAATAAACCCTTAAAAAAAGTACGTATCTACTACCGTGACGGAAAGTTTTATTGTACTAAAAGATGCTGGAAGGATTTTTTGGATAAACAAGAAAATCTCGGAAAAGCAGAAACAAAATGATAAAGACAGGCGCTGAAAGAAGAATACACCCGCGTATAGACAAGAGGCTTTCTTTTAAGGTAGCTGCTAATGGATACGGTTTTTCTACCTCCACTAAAAACTTAAGCTGTGTCGGCGCTTATTGCAGGATTACTAAATACATACCGCCGTTTACTAAGGTTATGGTTAAGCTGGCTCTTCCTATAAGGAATAACGGCGGGGATAAGAATTATACGGTTAATTGCGAAGGGGTTATCGTAAGGACTGAAGACGAAAATCGCGGCGGTTTTAATATCGCCATATTCTTTAATGCCATCAAAGATGAGCAGCGTAAGGAAATCTCTAAATACATTAATCAATTTATCCCTTAAAGAATCTTCCTCGCCTAATTTTACCTCCTTATAATATGGGTAAGCCTTCATCCGCTAAGCCGGTTAAACTTTTTTCAGGTTTTATCTTTAAGGATGAAGAGAATCTAAAGAAAGCCGAAGAGATCCTGATTAAAAAGTTTGGCAAGGCTGATTCCAAAAGCAAGATTATGCCTTTTGACCTGACGGATTATTACAGGGAAGAATTTGGGCCGGGCTTAAAGAGGGTATTTATCAGTTTTAAAGAATTAATTAATCCCGCATACCTTACCCGGATTAAACGAATAACCAATAATATTGAATCCAGATTGTTATTAAGCGGAAGCCGCCGGGTTAATATTGACCCCGGTTACCTCGATTTAGCTAAAGTAGTTTTAGCTTCCACAAAAGATTTTGCCCACAGGATATATTTAGATAAAGGTATTTTTGCTGAAATCACCTTATCCTTTAAAGATAGTTCATTTGTACCTAACCAGTGGACATATCCGGATTACAGAAAAGAGGAATATATTGCTATATTTAATAGGATAAGGGATCTTTATCGCAGTCAAATCAAATGATAAGATTTTTCTGTATTTTATTCTTGGCCTTCTCTTTAGGTGGCTGTGCAACCATTTATAATCCGGCTACAGCAAGGCATGAGCTGATCCTGATTGACACCCAAAGCGAGATCGTTTTAGGCAGGGATATTGACCAGCAGATAAAAAAGGATTTCGTTTTCTTAAGAGATTATAATATGCAGGCAAGGATTGATAGCATTGGTAAGAGAGTAGCCCTTGCATCAGACAGGCAAGACTTAAATTATAAATTTAGTATAATAAAAGATGACGAGTTTAATGCCTTTGCCGTGCCCGGAGGGTTTATTTATGTTAACAGCGGATTAATAAATGCGGCTAATGATGATGAATTGGCTTGCGTACTGGCCCATGAAATTGGGCATATTGCCGCCCGCCATAGCGTTAAAAGGCTTCAGGCTAACCTAGGCTATCAGCTGCTTATGGGTATAGCCTTAGGAAAAAGCGGTTCACAGGCAATATCTCAAGCAGCAGGCATAACTTATAATGTTGTGGCTTTAGGCTTCAACCGCCAAGATGAGTTTTTGGCGGATAAGCTGGCAGTAAAGTATTCAAGTGCTGCAGGCTATAACCCTTATGGGATGGTAACATTTTTTAAGAAATTAGAAGAGAATAAAAAACCTGGTTTGGAATTAGTATTCTTAAGCTCTCACCCGCCTGTTAAAGACAGAATAGAGCAGGTTGAAAAAGAGATAGCCTTAATTAGGTAATTTATGTCTGTTTATCCTGCTTATTTAGAATCCTTTCAAAACGGCTACTTAGATAACGTAATTGAAACACTTAATAATCGGCTTAATCCTTGTTCTATCTGCCCGCGTAAGTGCGGGGTAAACCGCGTTAATGGAGAGCTTGGGTTTTGTAAGACCGGGCTTCTTCCCAGAGTATATAGTTTTATGAGGCATCAGGGAGAAGAGCCTCCTATATCAGGTACAAATGGTTCAGGGACGATATTTTTCTCAAACTGCAATATGGGCTGTATTTATTGCCAAAACTATGAGTTTAGCCAGTTAGGGCAGGGGAGGGAAGTGAGCCTTTCTGGTCTTGCCGGTTTTATGCTGGAACTCCAGGAAATGGGTTGTCATAACATTAACCTTGTTACCCCTACCCATATTTTGCCGCAAATTCTCTCCGCATTAAAAATCGCTATAGCTGGTGGCTTAAGAATTCCTTTAGTTTACAATACCGGCGGTTATGAGTTAGCCGGTATAATAGGATTATTAGAAGGGATTATAGATATTTACCTTGCAGATATGCGTTATGGAGATAGCGCTATGTCTTTGAAATATTCTTTTGCCCCGGATTATCCCGAATATAATCAACAGGCGATTAAAGAGATGCGCCGGCAGATAGATAAAGACGAAATCGGTAAAGATGGTATAATGAAACGCGGGTTAATTATAAGGCATTTAGTCATTCCGGAAAATACATCCGGGACAGATAAAGTAATGCATTTTATCTTTGAAGAGTTGTCTACTGAAACCTTAGTAAGCCTGATGAGCCAGTATCTTCCTTACTATAAAGCAGCGGAAGATAAACATATATGCCGCAGGTTAAAGCTTAAAGAATATGAAGATGCTAAGGAGATAATGGAAAAATACGGATTGCATAATGGCTGGGTTCAGGATTCTTTCGGACAAGAGAGGTTTGCCGGGGTAAATATAAAATCAGTATTAAAAAAAGATGGGTAATTTCTTTAAAAACATAAGCGGGTTCTTTTACGAAAAACTTTTTAAGATCAATGATTCTCCCCAGAAAATCTCTGCAGGCTTTGGATTAGGTATTTTCTGCGGTATTTTGCCGGGGACAGGCCCTTTGGCAGCGCTATTTTTAGCTTTTCTTCTTAGGGTAAACCGGGCAAGTGCTTTATTAGCAAGCTTAATTACTAATACCTGGTTAAGCCTGGCAACCTTTATCTTTTCAATCAAGGTCGGCTCTGCTATATTAGGAGTAGACTGGAAAATCGTCTATCAAGAAGCAAAGGCAGGATTTACCGGTTTGACGTGGCAGGTTGCCTTTAGGTCTTCCTTGATAAATATAATTCTCCCTGTTTTTTTGGGGTATCTTATAGTGAGTATTTCTTTAAGCATACTGTCTTATCTTTTCATTTTACTACTAATAAAAATTGTTAAGCGCTGATTAAAAGGAGGTAAAATGGACATTAAAAAGTTTATTCTAAGGAATAAAAGGGATTTTAATATTTCTGTTTCATTGATAGGAGTTATACCTCTTTTAGTTTTTACGTATTTGATAGTTGCCCGGCTTGCTACTATAAGTATTTTAGTAGGCCAGATTGGATACATAATTCTCTGTACCGTGGTGGTCTTTCTTGCGGGAGTATACGTTGGCAAACGCATGTTTAGTTCCCTTGTTGATGAAATTATGCAAAAGAATAAACAGGCAGCCATAACTGAGGCTGCATTAGGCGTAGGTGATCAGATAAATAATCCACTTCTTGCTATAAGAGGAAACCTGGAAATTATTGAAGTATACGCCTTAGAGAATAAACTTCCTGATAAAATAATCAATAGAGTGAAAACAATAAAAGACAACTTTGAAAAGATAAGGCAAATTACCGATAAAATATCCAGTTTTTCTAAGTTTGGATCTTCGGCAATAGAGGGGAAAAAAGTAATGGCAGATTTTATTAATACCAAATAAAAGAGATGGGCGTAAGTAAAGCTAAACCTTATAAACTTATTATCAAGAGTATGGGGCAGGTCTTAGCGCTCTCTAAACTCTATAATCAGGGGCATCCTGTGGTAAAAGCTAAGATGAACGAAGTTTTCAACCAGATCTTAAAGCTTATAACAGAAACAGGGCCTTTGGTTTTTGCGGAATCTCCCGAAGCAACACTTTTGGTTAACGGGGAAGAGGTCAAGGAAGAGGATAGTTTAATGAAGCGCTTTATTCAGGATTTTCGTAACCTAAAGCTTGGATCATTAGACCTAAAATATGGATTAACTATTGAAGAACTGGGTACCTTTATCGATTTACTAAATAATCCAGAGAAGGTATCCGGGAACCTTAAGATTAGAGAATATTTAAAAAATAACGGCTCTTTACACCTGGAGCCTTCGTTTGCAGCTTATAAATTAGTCAATGAAAATGAAATAGTGGTAAAAGAGGATGAAGTAGCCCGGCTTTCGGATATACCAGAAGATAAAATTAACGCATTTATTCAGTGCCTTTCTTTAGGTAATCTTGATAACAGAGCCTTGAAAGAAGATAAGGCCTATTCTCTGCTGGCGCATGATCCAGCGTTTCTTTGTAAGGTTATTACGGATAAACCTGAATATTATAATTCACCCGAGAATTTTACTAAGATTTTATGGGTTATCGGCGATTATCTTATCGGCGAGATTGAGAGCGTAAGGCAAGAGGAGCTAAATCGTAAGATAATAAATGAACTCAAAGAAAAGTTAGTTGTTGGAGAGGGGGGTAAAAATATCCCTAAAGAAGGAATCAATAGGACATTAGTTGCTATTAGCGCCACATTGCAGCTAAAAGGGCTCATCCTGCTTTTAGTAAAAGGCATTAATCCGGATATCTATCTTTGCGGGAATATTAGCAAGGTTAAGGGAGAAGCTAATGTTAACTTAGGGATCTTGCTGAGATTAAAAAAGCAGGTATTTGAAATTAATCCGGATAAGCTTAAAAAGGTAGAGGATAAAATTAACCGGTACAATTTGATTATTGATGCGCTTTTAGGAGTAGGGGCAAAAGGAGTTGTCTCGGGAATTACCGCCGGAGTAATTTCTATTATTAATAAGTCCAAAGCTTATATTCTTTCAGTTGATATACCTTCGGGCTTGGATGCAAGTACCGGAAGAATCCTCGGTAACTCTGTAAAGGCGGATAAAACTATTACTTTTGTTGCTAAAAAAAGGGTATGCTTAATTCTCAAGCCAGAAGGCTTTGCGGCAGAATAATAGTTGCGGATATCGGGCTTCCTTTTATGCCTTAAGTATTGTATAATATCTCTATGAAAAAAACAAAAAGCAAAGAATAGCAGAAAGAATTCATTGCCATAAATGTAAAAACCAGTCTGATTGCTGTCAGTTCGGGGCATGGATTGATCTAGACGAAGCTAAAAGAATAATATCCGCAGGTATAAAAGGGGATTTTTTTCATCTTGAGAAAGATAAAAGTTTTCCTTCCGGATATAAAGTGGGGACGAGTATCGAAGATAATCCCTGCGTATTCCTTGATCCTGACGGACTTTGCCGTATTTATAAAGTTGATTATTCTCTTAAACCTGTAACATGTAAAGAGTTCCCCTACGAAGACGGCAAGCTTTCTTCTTTTGCAGATGTATTATGTACCCCATATAAGGCTAAATTAAAGAAAAGGCGTAAGCAAAAAAGAAGAGGATAGTGCGTATTTGGGATATTGAGCCAAAGAGATTATGCCGCAATCATCTCTTAGGTGAACACAGGGAGTTGCATGCTATATGGATAATAATTACCAAGGGGAAAAAGGGGTACTCGCGTCATCCTGAAACCCTGCGTTGGAAAGGCAAGCTTAAAGCGCTATATTTAAGACATGAAAGACTCGTAAAGGAGCTCAAGAGAAGAGGTTATTCACATAGAAGCAATCTAGAGAAGAGGCGTGCTACGGGAAGCCCAAAGCAAAAAGTATTTGTAGATTCTTATAACCGGCAGTTAACCATATTAAGAAACAAAAAATGCAAATGCCTTATTTAAGATATGGTATAATCACAAGCGGCAAGGAGCAATAATGCAGTTCAGCCAGGTAAAGGAAGAAATTAAGTCCGTTGATTTTGAGGCTACGCGTACTGACTGCGATAATTATTTTGAGGCAGTGGTAGTAAAGGAAGAAGTGTCTAATCTTAATGAAAGGCTTCAAAAGTTTCTGGGAGAGCCTGCGTGGCCTTCTAAAAACAGGCTAGGCTTTAAAGTGCAGGAAGCAGTAAAAGGATTCGGCGGAATTATGCCCGGCCAGACTCTTTATTTTAAGAGCGAAGGGGAGAATGCAATATTCGCCATGCTCTGGCCCTGGAAGGATGGGGTGCGGACTACACTTAAGGTTATTCAGAAATAGAGGGATTATTAATGAAGAGCATAAAATTTGATTTTAATAATATATTCAGTGTAAATATTGGGAATACCCATGGCGTTGAAGATAAGGATATTTTAGAAATCTCTAAGGATATTAGGGAAGGGCATGAGCATTTAAAGAAAGTAACAAGCATTGCCTTAAACAGGATAAAATTAGGGCTGGAGTGGATAAGGCTTCCTTATCAGGACCCTAAAATTATAAGCGATATCCGGAAGCTGGGTAATGAGATTGCTAAGAAGTACGATAATGTTATTTCTTTAGGCATAGGTGGTTCGTATTTAGGCCTTAAAGCAGCGCAGGATGCTCTCGCCTCTCCTTATTACAACGAATTTACCACAGTAAGGAAGAAGCGTTCGCGGATTTATTTCGAAGGGAATAACCTTGACCCGGATACTCTGGCAGTTTTGTTAAAAAATTTAAATCCTAAAAAAACATTTGTTGTGGTTATCTCTAAATCCGGCGAGACTGCTGAAACAAAAGCAGTTTTTATGGTAGTTGAAAGCTGGCTTAAAAGAAGCGTTGGAAAGAATTACGGCCGCCAGATTCTTGCAATTACCGACCCTGAATTAGGTTCTTTACGTAAGAGGGTAAGCGAAGAGAACAGTAAAGATAGCCTAAGTTTCCGCAGCCTCGAGTTAATCAAAGGAGTAGGCGGAAGATTCTCTGAATTTAACATGGGCCTTTTGCATCTGGCTATTATCGGCGTTGACATTAATGAGTTATTAAGCGGTGCAAAAGATATGGCTGAAAGATGCGGTAGGGAGGATTATACAGAAAATCCCGCCTATATGTACGCGATATTGCATACTATTCTTTACCGTAAGAAATCAAAGCCTTTGGCAATTATAATGCCTTTTGCTGAAACATTGAAATCAACCGCGGATTGGTATGTACAGCTTCTTGCAGAAAGCCTAGGCAAGAAATACAGTCGTAAGGCAGAGGTTTCCTGCGATGGGGTTGAAGAGTGGTTTAGGGATGAAAATAATACGGTTAATTTAGGCAGGACTCCTATATCCTGCCGCGGTACAGGCGACCTGCATTCACTTCAGCAGAACAATATTGAAGGCCAGAATGATAAAGTTGTAACTTTTATAAGAGTAGAGAGGTTTAGAAATGAAATTAAGGTTCCCGTGGGTGGGGATATCTTATCCGGCAGGAATTTTTCTGAGTTAATGCAACTTGCTCAGGAAGCGACTGAATGGGCGTTAGTCAGGGAAAGCCGGCCGAATTGCACGATTATATTGCCGGAAATTTCTGCTTATTATTGGGGGGCGCTTCTGTTCTTCTTTGAGATGGCTACTGCTTTTGAGGGTGAGTTGTTGAATGTAAATGCCTATGACCAGCCGGGGGTTGAGGGGTATAAAAATTATATGCATTATAAGTTGGGTAAGACCGGAATTCCAAAAAATGTAGTGGATCAAATTAGCGCTAATCCGCTTAAAAAGGACTCTAAGTATATTATTTAGTAGATATGGACGGTTATTAGTTTTTAGTATAAGTAAGGTTTTTAGGATTGGCGGGTGACGAGGACTGATTTCGAGCGAGGTCGCTCGAGCGAGAAACAGCCCTCGGCAGGACCCGCCAAATTTTATTATCATGCTAAAGATAGGTAGCTTAAAATTGGAATCAAACCTTATTCTTTCGCCGATGGCAGGAATAAGCGACCTGCCTTTTCGCTTGCTTTGCCGTAAATTTGGCGCAGAACTTGCGTTTGTTGAGATGATTAATTGCCGTTCAATTTCATATAAAAGCAGAAGGACGCGCTCAATGCTTAGTTCTGGTAAGCAGGATCGGCCTTTAGGGGTTCAGCTTTTAGGTTGCGAGGAGAAATTTATTTTGAAAGCCTTAGAGGTGCTTAAAGACTACAAATTTGATATCCTTGATTTTAATGCTGCTTGCCCGGCAAAGAAAGTAGTGCGTAGAGGAGAAGGCGTGAGCCTGATGAGGGAACCTAAGAAACTGCATAAATTATTGAAGATGATGGTAAAAAAATCTTCTTGGCCTGTAACAGTTAAAATCCGCGCTGGATGGGATAAGGATTCAATAAACGCCAAGGAAACTGCGCTCTATGCGCAGGATGCCGGTATAAGCGCTCTTTTTGTTCATGGCAGGACTAAAGCCCAAGGGTATAGCGGAGATGTAGATTATGGAGTAATAGAAAAAGTTAAAAAGGCCCTGGATATACCGGTTATTGCCAGCGGCGATATCTTATCAGCACAACTTGCCAAGAGAATGTTTGATGAAACTGGATGCGATGGCTTAGCAATTGCCCGGGGGTCTTTAGGCAATCCTTGGATATTTAAGGAGATAAAAGAGTTTTTAAAGACTGGCAAGATAACGTGCAAACCCGGAATAGCTTTAATTATAAAAGTTATGCTTGAGCATTTAGATGCCTCAATTGAATTTTACGGAGAGAGAAACGGAGTAGTGTTGTTCCGTAAATTCTTCAGTTGGTATACAAAAGGTTTCCGTAAGATACGTCCGCTAAGAGAAAAATCTTCCCGCGTTAAAAGTGGTCAAGAAATGAAAGAGATAATCTCCTCAATCAGGGATTAATAACCTTGACACGTATCAAGGGTAAACTATAATATATTCAGAGATATTTGGTTTTAATTATTACAATATTGTTTTTCAT
>JAFGUY010000087.1 GCA_016938245.1 Candidatus Omnitrophota bacterium
ATGTCGTAAGTTATGATTTTTCATAAGTTATAGAAACTGGCTTTTTGAAAATAATCGGAAGGAAAAATATTTTTTGACAAAGTACTGGAAGAATAAAATAAAAATAACGAGACTACTTTTAATAACTTTTCTTGCTCTTGCATCGCTTTGCTCTGCCGTAGGGCCTGAAGAGGATAAGGTAATCCGGGCACGCTTAGGGGAGAATTTTACAATTACGCTTGAATCCAATGCAACTACCGGCTATACGTGGGAATTCTCCAAGCCGTTAGATAAAGAGTTCGTAAGGCTAACGAATACATTTTATGAAACGAAAGAAACAGGATTAGTTGGCGCCCCGGGCAAACAGGTGTGGATTTTTGAAGCGCTTAAAACAGGCACAGTAACCATAGCTTTTGAATATATACGCCCTTGGGATAAAGGTGCACCTCCTGAAAAAGAAGAATCATTCACAATTCTTATAATGGAAAATGAACCAGAGAGAATACGTATTGGCGGCGATATTACCGTAACAGGCGTAAACAGAAAAGGATTTTAACCAAATGGAAAAATTAAGGATAGGTATAAGCAAAGATGCTTAAAAATTTAATTTTTTTCGTGTTTATTTTGTCTTTTCTTTCTGCCGGGTGCTCTACTGCCGTAAAGATAAACGGGATTACCCAAGTTTCTACTATTGATGCTTTGCTCGTCGGAGTTTACGACGGCCATATGGATTTAAAGGAACTACGTAATTATGGCGATTTTGGAATCGGGACATTTGAGGGGTTAGATGGAGAGATGATTCTGCTTAACGGAAAATTTTATAAAGTCCGGGCCGACGGTAAAATATACCGGCCACGGCTTTACGAAAAGACGCCCTTTGCCTGCGTTACCAAGTTTACCCCTGATTATAGCGAAGCAATAAGCGGCCCGGTTAACTTTAAAGCGCTTGAGGAAAAAATTAATTCCGTAGTCCCTTACCAAAACCGTTTCTGCGCATTCATCTTACATGGAGATTTTAACCGTGTTCAGACAAGAAGCGTTTCTGCCCAGAAGAAGCCCTATCCTGCGCTTAAAGAAGTAATTAAGAACCAGCCGGTTTTTGAACTTTTAAATGTGCGTGGATCATTAATAGGTTTTCGTTCTCCTGATTTTATTAAGGGGCTAAATGTACCCGGTTACCATATCCATTTTGTTACTGATGACTTTTTAGCGGGAGGGCATGTGCTTGAATTTGAGGCAACTAAAGGGACCCTTAAGATTGATACTGTACACGATTGGATAAGTATCTATCTTCCTGCGGATAACCAGTGTTTTAATGAAGCTGATTTAAAAACAGACCGGGCAGAAGAGTTAGATAGCGTAGAAAAATAATTAATGCTTAAAAGGATACTTATATTAATAGCTCTTATATTTTTTTCAATCGGAGCTTTTTTTATTGCTAAGGGGTTTGTTTTTGGCTCGCCAGATTTTAAGGAAGCATTATATTGGCAGGATGATGGTAACGGCAAGGTGCGCTGCGTTTTATGCCCCCGGCAGTGCCTGATACCTAAAGGCCAGCGCGGGTTTTGCCGGGCAAGAAGGAATATTGATGGTAAGCTTTATGCAGTAAATTACGGCCAGCCGGTTGCGATGCATGTTGATCCGGTTGAGAAAAAACCTCTCTTTCATGTTTATCCCGGGACAAAATCATTTTCTATTGCTACTGCCGGATGTAACTTAAGGTGTAAGTTTTGCCAGAATTGGGAGATTTCTCAATTAGACCCTAAATCCGTAAGGGTTGCGTTTGTTCCTCCCGAAGATATCGTAAGAGAAGCTAAGAAAACCGGTTCAAAAACAATTGCCTTTACTTATACGGAACCTACTATTTTTTATGAATATATGCTCGATGTGGCAAAAGAAGCTAATAAGCAAGGCGTTGCCTGTGTTATGCATTCAGCCGGTTTTATTAATGAAGATCCTCTGCGAGAGTTATCAAAATACTTAATTGCTGCAAATATTGACCTAAAAGGCTTTAGCGAAGAGTTTTACTCTTCTTTCTGCGAAGGGAGCCTGGCTGATGTCCTCAGGTCGATTAAAATCTTAAAAGAAGAAGGAGTATGGATAGAAATAACTAACCTTATTATCCCCACTGCTAATGATTCTGATGGAGAAATCTGCAATCTTTGTCTATGGATTAAGGATAACTTAGGGCCTGATACGCCGGTACATTTCTCAAGATTTTTTCCGATGTACAGGCTCACGGATCTATTTTCTACTCCTTTAAATACTTTAATTCGCGCAAAAGAGATTGCTAAAAGCGTAGGATTACGTTATGTTTATATAGGTAATGTTCCTCAGAATGTAGGAGAGGATACTATATGCCCTGTTTGCGGTAAACTTTTGGTTAAACGAATAGGCTATAATATTTTAGAAAATAATATTATCAAGGGTAAGTGTAAATTCTGCGGCTCAGTTATTTCCGGGGTATGGGACTAATGCCGCATATTTTTAAAGGCGAAGATTATATTAAGAGTTAACAGGACAATAAGGCTTTTCGGGACTCCCAAAAACGGTATGAGTATTACTCCGCAAAACAGAGTCCCTAAGAATGCGCCTGCTAAGTCAGCGGAGTAAATAGTTGTAGTTATATTTTTTGGGTTGAATTTATTTTCTTTCAAGCTTTCAGCCAAAAGCGGGTAAGAAGCCCCGGTTAATATCCCGCATATCAATGCATAAAGATAAAATATAATATCCGCGTAATTTAGCCCGCCGATAATTTTTAAAATTGAAGATAATCCAAAGATAGCGATCGCCCATGATAGGTAAATTAACGGTAGTAAATTATTAAGGCGGGTATTGAGCCTACTCATAAGGAATGTCCCAATGCTTAAGCCTGCCATAAATAGCGCAATTAATAAACCCAGCTTCCAGAATAGCCCCCCGCAGTAAGTTTGGAACAAAACGAATATTATCGAACTTAAGCCTATAGATGTAAATCCGATTGCCCCCGTATTTAAAAGGCAGGAAATTTTCTTTGATAAAAATGCAAGCGCCATTATAAATATTGCCAGTAACGAAAGTATTATGATTATAAATCCGCGCATCTTTATGGAATCTATTTTTAAATCAGGATAAAACTTAATTTGTTCTAAGATAAGGTAGTTAAGGAATCCCGTAGGGTTAAGGTCAGTATTCGTCTCGGTTTTTCTATCCAGATTATTTTGTATATAGCTTTGCATTGCCGGATTCAGCGAATCCTTAAAATGATAGATTGTAAAAAAATCGGTTTGCGGATTAACTTCGGAGAAATTCTTAATCAAGTCCTCTCCGCGGATTCTCCCTGCATTAGAAGCAGTAATAATCATAGCATTAGAAGGAATGATTATTTTGTTTTCGAATACTTTATCTACGGCACTGATTATGCTGGAGTTAAATTTAGAAAATTGAGGGCTTAGTATTTCACGTTTAGAGGGGATAGAGAATGAAAATGTGCCCGGGGGTTTTAGCCTTAAGGAGATAAGTTTAAAGAATCCTTCGGTAAAATAGCGGTTTAAAGAGAGGCTTGCGGGTGCGGGCATATCCATTAAAATAGCGTCGTAGCGCTTATTTGTATTCTTAAGGTACACCCTAGGGTCATCAGTAATAAAATTAACCTTAGCTTTTATTTCTCCGGGCAGTTTTTCTTTAGCTAGTTTGGAGATGATAGGGTTTATCTGAAGGCAATCTAAAGAGTCCGGTTTATATTTGATTATTTCTTCAGCCTGTCCGGAGAGCACCGCTCCGATAAAGAGGATATCTTTCTTATTCGAAGTACTAAGCGCTGATAAGCTTATATGAATAAACTCTTCAGTCGCAGCCTTATCTTCACTAGTTGCCAAAAGCGAGCCTTCGGAGAATATCGCTGTTGTGCTTTCCTTGTAAACGGATAAAATTGGGCCATAGCGTGATCCTAAATTTAAAATGATCTTGGCATTGCCCAGTTCTTTCTGAAGGATAAAACTGAATAATTTAAAAGAGCAAAAAGTTAATGAAATAATAAGCGCAGTAACCAGGATTTTCTTATAGCTGTTTTTTATCCCTAGAACCAAAAGTACCGGTAATAATGAGAAAAATAAAGGATTTGTATAGTTATTCAGATAAACGGTAAAAGCTACTCCCCCTATAATAAACCCTATCGCTTCGAAGGCAAAGAATTTAGCATAAACATTTTTTTGCGGCGGGTTTACTTTAAGATATTCCTGCACAAGCCCCCGGAATATATTTCCTATGATAAAAGCAGTCGGCCCGATTAATGCAATGCTTGATACCAATAAAAGCCTTAGGCTTGCCGTTTCGTAATATTTCAGCCCGGATAATAGCTTAACCAGATGGATAAGAGAGATGGAGATAAAAAATGATAAAGAGGCAGCGAGGAGTAGCGGTAAACCCTTAAATTTATGCGGTGTTTTTGTGATACTGCCTAAAGAGCAGAAGATAATCCAAAACCCCGCCGCTATTATAAAGCTTAGCTCATTCTTAGCAATTGAAAAGCTGAATTCGCGTAAAAAAATAAGCTGAAATATTGAGGTAATAATCCCGAAAGTTACGAAGATAAGCATGGATAATCTCCCCTTCTTCATTATATTAACCTTAAGAGAGAAGAAAGTCCATATTATTTATCCTTCTTTACATAATATTTAAAATCTGGTAATATGTTTTCAAGCGCCCATAGCTCAATTGGATAGAGCGTTAGTCTACGGAACTAAAGGTTGCTGGTTCGATTCCAGCTGGGCGCACAAATATACGTGAGGAAGGGATGCCGGAAAATAAACAAAGCACGGAGTTGTTAAGGAGAGACATACCCAGATTAGTACTCCAGGAATTAAACGAAGACCCTTATTACAGGTTTAAGCTGGTTTTTGCCCTGATGGGCGTAATTCCGCTTTTGACTTTTGTTTATATTATGCTTGGTGTCTTGCCGCGCGGTACAGTAAATTTCGGAAAAATCAGTCCAATCTTGTACGTTCTCATTATTATTTCGTTACTATCTTTCTTTTTAGGCTACGGGACGATAAGAAAACTTCTTAATAAAATCATCTTTTATGCCGCGGAAATGAAACGCAGTGAACAGCTTAAGGCAGGCCTTGTTGCGTTAGTCTCCCATGATTTTGAGATTCCGATAGGGATACTTAAAGAGTCTATCTCTAATATAACTAACGGGAGCCATGGCACATTAAATGAAACTCAAAGCAGCAGGCTTAATTCTTGCCAGGCTACTTTGGATAATATGAGCCATACCATAAAGACCCTGCTGGATCTTTATAAAATTGAAGCAGGATTAATTACTGACCTACGTAAAAGTAATAGAAAATATATTACCCCCGCTTCCATGG
>JAFGUY010000016.1 GCA_016938245.1 Candidatus Omnitrophota bacterium
TAGAATCTAAGTCCTTAACAAAACGTTTCTTAATCTTAAGAGGTGCGTCTTTACGTTTAGCCCTAAACTCTTTAATCTTTCCTTCCGTACTGTAAATTACCTCGTACAGGCAGGATACGTATACTCCTTCCAAATTAGATAAAACAGATAATAATTCCGTTTTTTCCATCCGTCCGGACTTATACGCTTTTTTATACTTACGGTAGGTATCTAAGACTTCGCGGATTAAATCCTCTGCTTCTCCGATGACAAAAAAATCAAAGAAGTCATGCATAGGTTCAGGGTTTAAAACACAAGGCCCTCCGCCTATAACCAAGGGATAAGTATGGTCGCGCAGGCTTGCCTTTAAAGGAAAATTTGCCAAATCAAGAATGTTTAAAACATTAGTGTAACCTAGCTCCGAACCTAATGAAAAACCGGCTAAATCAAATTCAATCAACCTTTTTCTTGATTCAAGGGACAAAATCTCCCGTTTTTGTAAACGCAGGAGCCTCTCTAAATCGCTATCTACAGCAAAGAACCTCTCGCATACCACATCAGGAAAGCTGTTAAGCAAACCGTAGATAATACGCAGCCCTAAGTTGCTCATCCCTATCTCGTAAAGATCAGGAAAAGATAGGGCGAATTTTATGGAAGCATTATCAAAATCTTTATTAGAAACATTCCATTCGCCTCCTAAGTATTGAGCAGGCCGCCTAACCTCTAAAAGCAGATCATCATACATACTAAAACACCGACCGGGTCTTATCTATATTTGCTAATATCCCTAAGGCAATAAATGTTACGAATACCGAAGAGCCTCCATAGCTCATCAAAGGTAAGGTAATCCCTACTATGGGAGCAAATCCCATATTCATTGCTATATTGATTATAACCTGCATAGAGAGCATCAAAGAAATTCCTAAAGCCAGTAATCTACCGAAATGATCGCGGGTTCTTTGGGCAATCAGGAAACCTTGACGAATCAAAAGATAATATAACAATAGCAGCACTATTCCGCCTAACAAACCCCACTCCTCGGAAAAAGTAGCAAAGATAAAATCCGTATGCGCTTCGGGTAAAAAACGAAGTTGACTTTGCGTACCTGAAAGCCAGCCTTTACCGAAAAAACCTCCTGATCCAATAGCTATCTTAGACTGTATTACTGTATAACCTGCTCCCAAAGGATCAATATTAGGATTTAAGAAAACCATAAGCCTGTCCTTTTGGTAGTCTCTTAAAAAATGCCAGGCAAAAGGCATAATTAATAAAATTAGCGTAACGAAACTTAACACATGCCGTAATTTGATATTTGCCAGATAAATGACGGATATAAAAAGAAAAAGAATTATTAATCCGGTCCCTAAATCCGGCTGCTCAATTATCAAACCCACGGGAATAGCTACAAAAAATAAAGGCAATATAAGGGCACGGAAAATGCCTAATTTTTCCGGAGATAAAGATACGGAAACGGTATCCTTAGAGCTAAAATAACGCGCCAAGAAAATAACCATACAAAGTTTGGCAAACTCTGAAGGCTGGAAATTAAACCATCCGATCCTTAACCAACGCTGCGCCCCTAGCCGCACTGCGCCCAATAGGAATACCAGAAGCAGAAAAAATAAAGAAATTATATATAAAAAATAAGTCCAATCCCAGAATCTGCGGTAGTTAATATTAGACAAAAAGAAGAAAAGCGCTGCCCCCAGAAAAATCCAGAGTAACTGGCGCTGGTATATATTCTGCCAGGCCTCGCTCTCCCTTTGATAAGTACTACTAAATATAGAGATTACGCTTAAAGCACAAATCAATATTGCAATCAAGAAAATAATTAAAGTGGAATTCCTCATATTATATCAACCCCTCTGCCAACATCTCCTCGATTATCTTTTTTGCTATTAAACATGAATTATAACCCGGGCCGCCATGCTCTAACAAAACACAGATTACAAACTTCGGCTCTTTAAAAGGGAAGAAACCGCTAAACCAGGCATGCGACTGCCTAGGGGGAGACTGTGCAGTACCGGTCTTGCCTGCAACAGTAACGCCTGCTGCTGATAAAACATGCCCTGTGCCGCCTTGATTATTTACAGTACCCCTTAATCCTTCCCTTATAATACTAATAGTTTCCGGCCTAAGGTTTATTTTCTCAGGCTTCTTACGGTACCTGGATAAATCTTTTCCAGCTATAGATTTAGTTATATAAGGAGTAACTAAATATCCGCCATTGGCAAAAATTGCCATCATCCTGGCAACCTGTAAAGGCGTTACTAATACTTCTCCTTGCCCGATACTTAAATTAGCCGTATCGCCGTCAAACCACTTCTTAAGAGTATTTATCTTCTTTAAAAGAGGCGAAGGTATAAATCCCTGTTTTTCATAGGGTAGGTCGAATCCGGTTAGGTGCGAAAATCCTAATTTTAACGCATAGTCATGTATAGCCTGTGCCCCTACTAATAAACCGAGCCTGTAAAAGAAGACGTTGCAAGAATGGGCAATTGCGGAAATAATATTTTGCTGGCCGTGCGTATCCCAGCACTTAAAATCCTGCCTGCCCACCATAAGGCTTCCCTGGCAAAGTAAAGAAGTATGCTGGTTTATCTTTTTATTCTCCAAGGCTGCGGTTGCCACCACTAATTTAAATACTGATCCGGCAGGATATAGCCCGCTTATAGCTCGATTAACCAAAGGCGAAGCAGGATCCTTAAATAACCTGGATACCATAACGTTATCTTTATCTACGAAGGCTTCAGGGTTAAACCTAGGGGAACTAGCTAAAGCTACAACCTCTCCGGTGTAAGGATTCATAATAATAACCGCTCCTTTTCTTTCTCCGAGAGCACTTTCTGCTATCTTCTGTATCCTTATATCAAGAGTAAGCTGTATATCCTTGCCATCAACAGGAGGTTTAAATCCTAAGGTTCGCACAAGCCTTCCGCGATGATCCACCTGAAAAGATATCCCTCCTTCTTCATCGCGTAAATAGTAATCATATTTCTCCTCTACCCCGCCAAAACCAACTATATCCTTAGTCTTATACCCATAGTCTTCTAATTTAGTAAGGCGCCAACGGTCTATCTCTCCTAAGTAACCTAATATGTGGCAAGCCAGATTAGAATTAGGATAAGCCCGCACAGGATTATCCTGAATAGTTATATATGGAAAATCGGCTTTTAATTGGCCCAAGGCAATCGCCTCTTTTAATTTTAAATTCCTAGCTAAAGAGACAGGCATTGAAGAAACAGGATATGTTTTCTTAAGCGCCGCGCTAAAACCCTTATCATCCTTACCCAGTATGCGCGATACGCTAAATATTAATTCATCCTGCGAGGCATATTCTTGCGGAACAAACATTAGATCATAAGAGATTTTATTTCCGGCAATAACCAAGCCGTTTCGGTCAATAATCCTGCCCCGGCTACCTCTTTGGCTTAATAACCTAATACAATTTTTATCCCCTATCCCCTTAAAGTTTCTGCCGTGTATAATTTCGAGGTTAAATAACCCTACTATAAGTAAGAAAAACATTGCCGTCAAAAAACAGATTAGTATCTTAATTCTAATCATTTTACTGTAAGCCTTATGGTTAAGTAAAATACTGCGGCTGTATACATTGAGGAAAATATAATAATCCGCAGGAATATGCCCAAAGGAATATATACGCCGGTATAAACTAAGACTAGACCGCTGATAATATTATTTAATAAAGCAACTACAAAAATAAGGAGTATGCGCGAAAGGTTATCCTCAATAGATACCCGGCGCATTAATTTTGCGATTAAAATAACCCCGGCCGGGAATAACACCGTATTTAAACCAAAGGCATTGAGTGAAAAGATGTCTTTAAATAAACCGGAAAATATCCCAAGCGCAAAAGCTTTCTTCTGCTTTAAGAATAAGCATCCGAAGAAAACTGCTATTAAAAGTAGATCGGGTTTTGCGCCAAAAATTCTGAAATAATCAAGAAGGGTAACCTGCAATAAAGCGAATATGGCGGTAAGGATAAAAACTATTGGTGGCCTCATGGAACAACTACCAAAACTTCTTCTATATTAGAGAAATTTACCGCAGGCCTAATGAGTGCATAACGGCTTAAACCCGAGAGCTCTTTTCCGATTTCAATAACCTTCCCTATTAATATGCCTTTGGGATATAAATTATCCAAACCGGAACTTATTATCGTATCCCCGATTTTTATATCCACTTCTTCGGGAAGATATTTCATAATCAGATTGCTGCCTAAAGTGCCTGAAATTAAACCCTCCTGGCGGCTGCGTTGGACAATCCCGGATACCCCTAAGTTCGGGTCGTTTAAAAGCATTATCTTACTGGTAGAAGATGCTGTTTCTACTATCCTGCCTACCAGCCCCAGATAATTTATCACGCCCATCCCACGAGCTACACCATTATAACTTCCTTTGTCAATCGTAAAGCTTAAAGACCAATTATCAGCAGAGCGCGATATTACCCTCGCAGGTATTAGCTTAAGCGCAGATTTATTCTTAAAAGCAAGGTTCTCTTTAAGCCGTAAATTCTCAAGATAATATTCATTTAAAGAATTAATCTTATTCTTTAAGAAATCAACTTCTTTTTTTATCCTTATATTTTCTATAAGGTTTCGGTGATAAAAAATAATCCCGCCGATCTCGCGCCTTAAAAAACCGGTTAAGCTAAGAGGGTGCTTTAAAGAAACAGTTACGGGTTTTTTAAATATGGATACACTAACGAGAAGGAGGACAAATAGCAGGAAAGAGAAAAAAATTAATTTTAGCTTTTTTCTGGTGAGCTTAAACACATTTTATATTTTGTAAAAGGTTAGTTATGAATCTCTGATTTAATGGCGACTGTAACTTTCTTAAGATACTTGATTTCGTTTAATACCTTTCCGGTACCGTTAGCCACCGCGGTAACCGGATCATCGGCGATATGAACCGGCAAGCCGGTCTCTTCAGATATGAGCTTATCTAAACCTTTTAATAAAGATCCTCCTCCTGCCATAACAATGCCGTGCTCAATCAAGTCCGCAGCCAGCTCCGGAGGAGTACGTTCCAGTGAAATTTTAGTTACTTCTAATATTGCCCTTAAGGGCTCCTGCAAAGATTCCCGGATCTCTTCGCTGGTTACAGTCACCATCTTAGGTAACCCTACGATTAAATCTCTCCCTTTTACTTCAAGGCTCATCTCTTCTTCTAATGGATAGGATGAGCCGATCTTAATTTTTATATCTTCGGCAGTGCGCTCTCCAACCATAAGATTGTAAGTCTTCTTAAGGTACTCTATAATCGCTTCGTTCATCTCATCGCCGCCGATACGTATAGATTTAGAGAATACGATTCCCGCAAGAGAGATAACCGCTATTTCCGTTGTCCCGCCGCCGATATCTATAATCATATTGCCTACAGGCTCTTGTATGGGCAGGCCCACACCTATTGCCGCGGCAATGGGCTCTTCTATAAGAAAGACCTCGCGCGCGCCTGCGCGCTCCGCAGATTCTTTTACCGCCCGGCGCTCAACTTCAGTAATACCGGAAGGTATGGCGATAACAATCCTGGGCCTTATCTGAAAACGGCGATGCCGCACTTTTCTTATAAAATGCCTTAACATTGCTTCAGTTACTTCAAAATCCGTAATTACTCCGTCACGCATAGGCCTAATAGCAATAATATTACCGGGCGTCCGGCCCAACATACGCTTAGCTTCCCCTCCTACTGCCAAAACATGAGATGTCCCGCGTTCAACAGCAACTACCGAAGGTTCACAAAGCACAACCCCCTCCCCCTTTACATAAACAAGGGTTGTGGCCGTGCCTAAATCAATACCGATATCATTGGAGGCTAAATCTAAAATGTAATCGGAAACCTTTTTTAATATCTCCTGGAATTTACCCATGATTTCTCCTTGTGCCTTATGGCAAAAAGGCATTAAAAACAGTGTAAGGTGGATTTTAACAGGAATTAAACTATATGTCAAATAAAAACTTAAAGAAAAACCCCTACTCCTCCCTCCAAGAAATAACCTTCTTGGTTGCAGGATGGATTACTATGCTGTAGCAAGGCCCCTTTTCTTCGCCAAAACGAGTCACTACATTAAACCTCAGGTACTCTGACCTGACATCAAAAGTAGTCAATAAAGAGAGCAGGTCCTGCTCCTGGCGCAACCCCAAAGTAACAAACCTTCTTAAATCATCCAATAGCGTAGAAAGGGTTGATATCCCATAATCCGGCACCGGGTCCAAGGCAAGAGAAGCGTCAACAGGCTCAATTTGGTTTTGGGTTCTAAAACGTATAATTGCATCAGCCAAATCGTTATCCAAGCCCAAAGCTAGCAAAACCCCTTTGCTTACAGTATTAATATTTATCCTGCCTGCACCATAAACAGTTACAAGATCTTTAAAAAGCAGGAAGGACTCCTTATTCATCCCCTCAACCAGCAGAACCTCATTCACCGACCTAAAGGGGCGCATCCCTGAATTAGCGATGCTCTCTGCCAAGTCCTCGTCTACCCCAGGAAGCCTTTTGAGAATTTGGATTGAGGCGGTATTAAGATTAATTAAAGCGCCTTCATCAATAATCTCGGTATTGCCATCCCTGATAACTTTATCAACAAAATAGTAGCTTAGGGAATTACCTGCACAAAAATCAATACCCTCTTCGCGCGCCAACTCCTGCATTGTATCATATTGGGAGGTAGGATCTTTCTCTCTTAAATAAAAAACCGAGGCCAGCGCAGAACGCGCCAAAGGCAGAGAGAGCGCTATGCGCCTGTAGGAACGGGCAAACTTTATCTCCTGAAAAACAAAAGAGGTTAAAGCCATAGCAAATATAGAAAGTACCGTTATCGCCCAGAGGCAGATAACCAAGATACTGGCATTATTTTTCTCTAACCTATGCGCGGGGCAAAAAGACGATTTTAACATATTCCTGTCTATCATCGCTGATAATAAGCTTAACTGCTACGGGTAAATAATCATACGGCCATTCTTCCAGCCAGACGTAATCATTCTTCTTAAGATCTAAAAATAGATACGCAAACTTAGCCTCTTTTACCCTCTTTAAGAAAACACTGCCAGACCTTGGCTCTACCTCAGGATCAATTGAACCCCCGGGCAGGGTAATTTCGGGAAGGGGCTGTGCAATTCTGAATAGGGTATTAACTTGGCTGTCATAGTAATAGGTTATGCGGGAAGGGATAAAATCAGAGAAACCGGAAAAACTAACTCTTGTTTTTGAGCCGAAAAACAGAGGCTTACTGCAAGGCGCTTCCTGCCTTACCTCACGGGCAAACCTTTCAATCTTAAGTAAAACCTTTTGCTGGGAAAGATCGACATTTATTACTTTGCGAAAAACCGACATCCCGCCGCTAAAGGTAGAATAAATAGCAATAATAACTACAGAAAAAATCGAAACCGCGATCAAAAACTCCACCAGGCTAAATCCGGCCCTATCAGATCTATTCTTTCTGTTTAGGCAAAAAAATGGAAAAAGAGGCATTTTTATTAGAATTCTGCTCCTGCCAATTAAACCCCAGGCAAGCCTCTACCAGATGCTCTGCCAAGGGGCCAAAACCCGCTACCTGATAAACAACCAACTCGTAATTATATTCTTTGAATGAAGATTTGATGGTTCCCTGGGCATGATAACCCGGCAAGGTTCCTTTTAAATTAGAGGCTTCGAGGGCTTCAATTTTCTCCTGCCCCAGCCTCATTGCCTCAATTATATTAGCAGCGCTGCCGGCACCCCTCAAAGCCACCGCATATGAATTAGCTACAAAAACCAGGACTACCCCCAGTATTAAAACACTGGCCATTATTTCAACTAAGGTATAGCCCCTTGCCTTATTCACCCCAGTTAACAACATCATCTGCGGTGTTCGCCTGTCCGTCGCTGCCTGTAGAATAAAGGTCATAGCTCTCCGTATTATGCTCGCCAGGCGACTTATACATATAAGGCCTGCCCCATGGGTCAAGCGGCTTTTTCTTTAAATACGGGCCTCTCCAATTCTGTGCTTCTGAGCCCGGAGGACGAACCCTTAGATAGTCCAGCGACTCAGGGTATTTACCTATATCCATCTCGTAAAGGTCAAGCGCTAAAGGGAGGCTGGAATTAATATCCGCTTTCGCCGCCTGAATACGCGCCTGCTCAGAGCGCCCGGCTAAACGCGGCACAACCATAGCCGATAAGATACCGATTATTATTACCACCAGCATCAGCTCAATCAAGGTAAAAGCTCTTCTCATTTTTCCTCCCATAAATTAGGGACAGCGACCATTTTCCGACCATTTTATCCATTCCAGGAAAATGGTCGCTGTCCCCAATTATTTAATTAAAGGAGACCCCCAGCACAACGGCCTCCATTTTTAATACGGAACCGGTATCGTCCTTACCGGATAAATTAATCTTTTCCACCTGCAGCAATATATTTGCTTCTTCAATAGCAGAGATAAAATCAAGGATACTCTTAATTTGTCCTTCTGCGCGCAAATTTATGCGGTGAACCCAAATCGACCCCTTAACCTTGTTTGACCCCAGAGAATTCATATCCTGGATCTGAAGCTTTGACTTCCTGGCCTCAGATTCTATCTTGCTCATAATCACCGAAGATTTATTCTCATTAGAGCCCTTAAGGGTAAAATACCCCTCTATCTGCTTCTGGGACTTAAGAATCTCCCCCCGGTTATGCTCCAATACGGCATATCTTCGAATGAGTATTTTAGACTGCTCTATCTCCGTGTTATAAAGAGAGGCTTTCTCATAGAGTGGGCCGATAACAAAAGACTTAAAGATAAAAATTGCAAGTAAAAAAGCGATAAAAAAAACTAAAATTTTCTCATTTCGGTTAAGTTTTCTCATTTTACGAATATCTCGAAATCAACCACTTCTTTATCCTTTACCCTTCTTCTTCTGGTATAACGGTTCTGCGCCCCTTTAAAGGCCTCTGAACTATTTAAAGCATTAACAAAAGAAAGGATGTCGGGTATCTGCTGGGCATAACCCCTGAAGGACAACCCCTTTTTCCACTCCCATCTATAATTTGTAATAGTGATATTATCCGGGCAAAGGCGGTTTAAATCAGTGATAAAGAAAAGTACCGATGACTTAGGGTCGGTATACTGCCTGGCTATTTTAAGGCTGTCAACAACAGAATCTAATTCCTTGGCATTTTTCTCTAAATCAGCGACCTTTGCCTTAAGGGTCGCGGAATAAGACTGCCTCTGGACAAGCCTGACCAGGCCGATACCGCAGAGCATAGCTAATATAAAAACCATGGCTGCGCCTAAAATCATCAACTGCTGAACCTTTGTCTTCATCTCCTTCTTAATCTGAAGTTCAGGGACAACAAACTTAATATCATCCTTAGCTACCTGAGCGTTAAAGCCTAAAACCGAAGACAAAGATATCCCCTTAGAACCTGTTGCGACAAAAGTATCATATTCCTTAGTAGAGAGGTACTGTGCCTTGAGCCTCAAATCCTTTGCCGCCTTTTCTACCATAGTGACAAATGTAGCGGATGCACCGGTTAAAAAGATCCTCTCACATTTAGCCTCCGGTACCTCATTGCCAAGCGCAATCAAGCCCTGCGCAAGTTCCGCCGAAAACCTCTCGCTGTCAGAAAGATTGTTCAAATTCTCAATACCCATAGGGATAACTGCGCTTGAACCTAATTTATGGTGATGGACCAGGACGAGGTCGCTGTAATTTTCATCAACGTCGAGGATAAAATACGAAGAATTCAATAAAGATTTATCCTTGCATGCCTCATTTACATAATGCAAAAGCCCCTGAGAGCTCATCAAAACCGCTTCCGGAAGGATATTTATGGGGACAAAGGAATTTACGATATTCTTAAAAACATTCTTGAGGGCAACGGCTAAAACTAAATGGCTGTTGCTTACCCCGTCAAAACCGAGGTTCTGGTATGCCCAACAAACCTCCTCCTTATGATAGGGAATCTGGCGTATGAGGTAGAGCCCCAGCATCTGCTCTATCTCCTTTGGGTCCTGGGAGGGAAGCTCAACCCGGCGGACGGTAATTTTATTCCTGCTTAGGACGACAAAAACATCAAGATTCTTATCCTGCTTATTATCTTTAAATACAGAGCTCAGCGCTGAAGAGATAGAGGCAGGGTCAACATTAGGCAGATTCACAACCATCGCCTTCCGGCCGATACTGACTTTAAGATACCTATCTAAAAGTTCTACAATTACCCTAGTTCTCATAAATTAATAGGGACAGCGACCATTTTTTATCTAAACGACCGAGAAAAAAATGGTCGCTGTCCCTACCCGCCAAGAATAGTATTCATGTTGAAGATAGGCAAAAGCATAGCAATAACCATTGCCCCTATAATCAAGCCTAAAAACAGAATTATTGCCGGCTCAATAAGCGAACTTACAATTTTTAAATCACCCTCTATTTCCTTTTCGTAGGATTCGGATATATCCGCTAAAACGCTATCCAGCCTCCCTCCCTCCTCGCCCACCCGGATCATCTGCACGAAAAAATCAGGGAAAATCTTAAACTGCGCAAGGGCATCGGAAAAAGACTTGCCTTCACTGATATCCCTGCGCACCTGCTGAAGCTGTTTGATATAAAGAGGGTTATCAATTAAAGGTATTGCATCATTTAAGGCAGAGAGAAGATTAACCCCGCCCTGCAAAAGAAGCGAAGTGCTGCGTGAGAAATTTGCAATTGCCTGCTTATAAATTATATCCTTGGCAATTGGAATATGGTATTTAATGCGGGCAAGAATACCATTTTTGCCTTTCTTACTAATGATTAAAATCAGGGCAAAAACAAAAAGTAATATAAAAAACCAATGGGCCTTAATAAAATCAGAGATGCCCAGCAGTATGCGTGTGGGTAGCGGAAGCTCTGCCTGGAAATCCTCAAACATTCCCGCTATACGAGGCAGGACAAAGGTAAGCATTACGAATATCGTGCCTATCCCTACCACTACCATAAATATCGGGTAAGCCAATGCCTGCTTAACTTTAGTTTTTAAATCCTCGATCCTGCGAAGATAATCCAAAAGCTGAAGAAGCGCCTCCTTAAGCCTTCCGGTTGCTTCTCCTGCACGCAGTATATTAACATAAATGGCAGGGAAATATTGCGGATACCGGCTTAAGGCCGCAGAAAAAGTAACCCCGTCTTTAATATTCTTTATAATATCGCCGATTAGCGCCTTTTCCGCAGGATTACGGCAATCCTTCTCCAAAAGCCTTAGGGCAATTAGCAACTCTACCCTGCAGTTAACCAAATTATAAAGTTTCTGTGTAAATAAAACCAGCTGCTTAAGTTGCCACCTTCCAAAACCCTTCTTGGGCTGATTTTGCGCCTGCGCAACAGGAAAATCCTGGCCGTTAGGCTCAACATAAACAGGAACCAGGCCTTCAGCCTGAAGCTTGGCAAGAACATGCTCTACGCTCTCACCGTCGATCTTTCCCTCGACCACCTCATTAAGGTTTTTCTTAGCTTTGTATTTAAATAACATCGCGAGCCTTTCTATTCCAGCTCTACAACGCGCAAAATCTCTTCCCTGGTAGTTAACCCCTGTTCAACCAGAAGCATACCGTTTTCCATAAGGGTATGCATTCCCTTCTCGCGCGCCTTTGCTTTTATCTCCTGCGAACTCTTACGGGATATAATCATATTGCGGATATCATCATCTATAATCATAATCTCATAAATAGGCCTTCTCCCCTTAAACCCTGTTTCGCTGCAGGCTTCGCAGCCCTTTCCCGAACAAGAAGAGCAAAGCAAACGCACCAACCTCTGCGCTATAATTACCTCAACCGAAGAAGCTAAAAGATAAGGCTCAATCCCCATATCCACAAGACGGGCTATCCCTGATGCTGAATCATTGGTATGAAGCGTGGAGAATACCAAATGCCCGGTTAACGCAGAGCGTATCGCCAGGTCTGCAGTCTCAGAGTCACGGATCTCCCCTATCATCATAATGTCCGGATCATGCCTTAAGACGCTGCGCAGTGCATCGGCAAAGGTAAGGCCAACTTTAGGATTAACATGGATCTGGGTAATCCCTTCTACCGCATATTCAACCGGGTCTTCAATGCTGATTATCTTTACCTCCTTGCGGTTTAAACGGCTTAAAGAGGCATAAAGCGTTGTAGTCTTCCCGCTTCCGGTAGGGCCAGTAATGAGAATAATACCGTGTGGCTTTTGCAATAGCATCTCAATTTTCTTCAGATCATCGGGAAAGAAACCTATCTTATCCAGATCCAGCAAAATCCCCGAAGGGAGTATCCGTATAACGACATTCTCTCCGAAATAACCGGGTAACACCGAAACCCTTAAATCAACCTCCTGCCCGCTGGTTAAACGCACCTTTGCCCTGCCATCCTGGGGTACACGGTGCTCCACAACATCCAGATGACACATAATCTTAATCCTGGATACAATCGCCGGCTCGATATAATAGGCATCCTGAGGCATCTTCATCTCGCGTAAAACCCCGTCGATACGGTAACGCAAAACAACCCTATCCGCATAAATCTCAACATGAATATCGGTTGCATTCATTTTTATCGCTTCTGAAATGATCTGATTCACCAAATTGATTACCGATACCTCATCAGAACTTTTTTCAATATCCTCAACACTCTCCCTCTTATCAATCCTTGCCCCAAGCCCGGATTTATCCTCCATAAGCTTATCCACAGTACCGGCAACTGCCCCGTAGTATTTCTGTATTGCCTTCTCCACTTCATGGCGGGTAGAGAGAACCCTTCTAACCTGAAACCCTAAGTTAAGTTTAATATTTTCCGCAAGCCAGAAATCCATAGGATTAAAAACCGCAACCGTCAAAACCTGGCCTTCGAGGCTTATAGGTATAAAACCGTGGTGCTGCACCAGTTTTGCCGGAACAGCCTTTACTGCTTCAGAAGAGACCTTAATTTCTTTTAGGCGAGGATAAAAAGAGAGGTTAAACTGTTCGGATAAGACCCCGAGAAGATCCTCTTCCTTAACAAGGCCTTTATCCACCAGGTATTTTCCCAGCATAGCCTCGTTTTGATTACAATCTTTTAGTGCCTGCGAAAGCTGCCCCTCGCTGATGCACTTCTTCTTCAGCAACATCTCCCCTAATAATTTATTGGACATCTTTAATCTCCGTTTTATTCGTTAATCTTTCCTATACAATAAAGGCTGGCCTCATCCATCCTGTCAAGGTCACCGCGTATTATCCTTTCGCAACCTGAGATTGTATCAGCAATCTCGACAAACGCACCGGGCCTGCCGGTATACATCTCTGCGGTAAAAAACGGCTGCGAAAGAAAATTCTGCAGTTTCTTGGCGCGGTCAAAGATAATCTGCTCTTCAGGCGAAAGCTCTTCTTTACCGATAATAGAGGCAATGCGCTCTAATTCTTCATAGCGCCTGAAGTGCTTTAAGACCTCCTGCGCTACCTCAAAATGCCTCCTGCCGACTATAGCAGGGCTCAATGAGCTAGCCGAAGACTGCAAAGGGTCTATTGCAGGATAAAGCCCGCGCTGCACAAGAGAACGGGAGAGGACAATTAAACTATCCATATGCGCAAAAATTGCAACAACCGCAGGATCAGTAAGGTCGTCGGCAGGTACGTAAATTGCTTCAATAGCGGTAATGCTGGCGCTCTTCTCCGAACGTATCCTTTCGTGTAGCTGGCTTATCTCGCTGGTCAGAGTAGATTGGTATCCGCCTTCAGAAGGTATTCTGCCAAGCAGGGTAGAGATTTCACTGCCCGCCTGCACAAAACGGAATACATTATCCATAAAGAAAAGGGCATCCCTGCCTTTAGATAGAACCATCTCTGCCAGGGCAACTGCGGTATGCGCTGCCTCAAAACGCATACCCGGAGACTCATTCATCTGGCCAAAAACCAGTATTGAGCGCTTCAAAAGGTCGGCTCGCAGAAACTCATGGTAGAGCTCATTCCCTTCCCTTATACGCTCTCCCACCCCTGCAAAGATACAGGTGCCGCTTTGATAACTAATGATATTATGTATAATTTCAAGGATAAGTATTGTCTTGCCGCAGGCAGCTCCACCTAAAAGCCCGCTCTTAGACCCTTTTATGAGAGGGAAAAGCAAGTCAATCATTTTTATACCGGTATGTATAATCTCAGGCTTTTGCCCCGCATCAAGATTAACCTCAGTGTTTAATCTTGAAGAAAAATCTTTTATAGAAACAGAGTCCTTCGTATCCAGGGCTTCCTTATGGTCAATAGGAATTGCCATAGCATTTAATACACGGCCATAAAGCACATTCAAATCCTTAGGTGCGACTATCCCCTGCTCCATAACCTCAACGCGCATATTTCTGCCCACCCCGTAAGTAAAACCCAGCGCCACGCAGCGGCAGACATTATCTCCCCGGTGCTCAACAACCTGAAGCCCGATATCCTCACCCTGGCTGGCGCAGACCCTGAGCATAGTGCTTACTACAGGCAGGCCAACCCCCAACGGGAATTGTACATCTACCACTGAACCGTAAACCGCAATAACCTTAGCTGAAGGGCCTGTATTCATAAGTTATTTCTCTTTATTAATCAAGCGTGCCGCAGTAATCTCCCTGATTGATTTATCCGATAAGCCGTGCAAATATTTAAAATACTCCATATTCAAACGGCTGTTTATTTTTCTTAATTCCTGTACGCTCCCCTCTAAATGCATAATCCTGGCGGCAAGCTCTGAAATCTTGCTTGACCAAAAAATCTGATAAAGGCGGAAATCCAGCCAGCTTTTAACCCAACCCTCTATTACTGATTGCAGGTTAGGCTCAACCAAAAGATCCTTGATGGAAATTCTTTGCATCTGGGGATCTTTAGGCAAAGGCAATATAGCCTCCGTCTCAACCTGCTGCGCGCTGATGCTTATAAACTTAGAATAAATTATATATACCCTGCCGACCTTCCTCTTTAAATAAAGGCCCAGGATATAATCCCTTAAAGATGCCAATACTTTGGTATCGAGCTTTTCGCCGGGAGAATCAAAAAGAGAAAAATCAACATGGACCTCCCTCAAATAATTAGCCCCCTGGCCGCCTGTACAGGCAATAATATCGTTGTGCCTTCGGGCATTAAGAAGGCTGTTAGCTAAAAGGAAATTAAGCTCTCCCAAGAAGCCTTCATCAGAACTTATTAAAACCAAAAGTGCCGGCAGGTCATCCCTGGGCTTTAATAAATCATTGCCGATGCCCACTCCCAAAAGCACGCCGAAAAGATCATCCAGCAGGTTTATGAACTCAAGGGACGGCTCCTGCCTTAAGCGAAACTGGTTAAATTGCGAGGTAGCCGCCAATTTCATAACCTCAACCAAATCGCCGAGGTTCTTATTAAACTGCAGGTTTGACTTCAGCTTTCCAACCGGTATCATCTTTAATAGGGACAGCGACCATTTTCCTAAATAGGGCAGCGTGAATTAAAAAATGGTCGCTGTCCCTATTTATTCTGGGAGCGGAAGAAATCCTTTATCGCCTTGTCCAAAAGTTGCTTAACCTCTTCCGTAAGTTCGCCCTTATCATCCAGGGTATTCACTAAATCCTGGTAGTTTTTATTTAAATAGGCAAAGAAACTTTTCTTAAATAACTTTACCTGCTCTAAACTTATAGATTCAAGAATCTTCTGCTGAAAAGCATAAAAACAGGCAATCTCTTCTGCCTGAGAAACAGGAGAAGAATTCTCCTGTATAAGCAGTTCATAAAGCGCCCTGCCACGCTGAAGCTGCTGCGTTGCCTCAGGGCTTAATTTTGTACGTAGGCGCGTCAACCTCAATAAAGAACGGTAATGCACGCATTCGTAACGTAATCCTTCGCTTAATTTTTTGATAGCCGGAGACTGCACCTTACTGCCGATACGCGAGACAGATA
>JAFGUY010000088.1 GCA_016938245.1 Candidatus Omnitrophota bacterium
CTGTCAAAGAACCCTAACGCCGCTCAATTCCAACATATCAAATCTCAACGATTCAGAGAACGGCTTGGAAATTAACAAACTACTGTTTATTATATAGAAATTGTTGCTTTACTGCAATAATTTATTCTATTCTGGCAATATTTTCAAAACGGGTATATTCTTTGATAAAGGCTAACCTTAAGGAGCCTACCGGCCCGTTTCTCTGCTTGGCAATAATCACTTCAGCTACACCCTGGTTTTCCGAAGTAGGATTATAATATTCTTCCCTTAATAAAAGCACAACTACATCAGCATCCTGCTCAATAGCTCCGGACTCCCTTAAATCCGATAATTGCGGACGGTGGTCAGTACGCGATTCTACTGCGCGCGATAACTGGCTGATAGCTACGATCGGGACCCTTAATTCCCTTGCTAATGCTTTAAGCGACCGGGAAATCTCGGATATCTCCTGCTGCCTGCTCTCTACCGAACTTGAGCCGCGCATAAGCTGCATATAGTCTAAGATAATAAATTTGATACCCTGCTGGGCCTTTAGCCTGCGCGCCTTGGCACGCAATTCCATAACCGATATTGCAGGGCTATCGTCAATAAATATGGGCGCTTCCGATAATTTTCCCGCGGCCGCAGTAAGTTTCGGCCAATCAGAGGTAGATAGGTAGCCTGTACGAACTTTCTGAGCGTCAACCCGGGCATGGGCACAGAGCATGCGTTGAGCGAGCTGCTCTTTAGACATCTCTAAGCTAAACACAGCGGTAGGTATTTTTTCTACGATACCCGCGTGCTCAATCATGCCTAAAGCAAAAGCACTCTTACCCATAGAGGGCCTTCCCGCAATTACGATTAAATCCGAATCCTGTAAACCTGCGGTCTTAATATCAAAATCTATGTAACCCGTCGGGATCCCGGTAACATGGGCCTTTTTACGGTACAAGGTATCAATAGTCTCAATACTATCTGAAACCACTTCCTTGATATGCAGGTAGGACCCCTGTGTCTTTCTTTCGCTTACCTCAAAGATAAATTTCTCGGCATTATCTACTACTTCCTCAATATTGCCCTCGCTCTCATAACAGAGAGAGATAATTTTGGTAGCATTGTTAATTAAGGTCCTTAATACGCTCTTTTCCTTGACTATGTTAACGTAGTGGCCGATATTAGCGGCGCTAGGGACAGAATTAGCTAAGGCAGTAAGATAGCTTACCCCCCCTACTTCATCAATTATGCCTTCTTTCTTTAAGGCATCGGTTAAGGTAATAAGATCTATTGCTTTATTAGCGGCATAAAGATTAGAGATAGCCTGAAAGATTTTCTGGTGGCTGTCTTTATAGAAGAAATTCCTGTCCAGCTTCTCAATTGCCGTAGAGACCGCCTCTTCATCCAAAAGCATAGACCCTAAAACTGCCATCTCGGCATCCAGATTCTGGGGAGGGATTTTTTCTATTTGTTGAGTATCCTGAGGCATTTTATTTTTTCACAACCCAAACTTTCAAATTTACGCTTACTTGCGGATGTAGCTTAAGCGGTATTTCATAGATACCTGATACCTTTATCGGCTTATCCAGAATAATGCAATCCTTATCAACTTCAATCCCTTCGTCTTTCAATGCAGAAGAAATATCCGACTCGGTGATGCTTCCGTAAAGTGTTTCATCCGGCTGGACAAGCGCGGATATAGTAAGAGAAAAGTTATCCAGGCGTGTTTTTAATTCTTCGGCTTGGGCTTTTTTCTTTTCAAGGTTTAAGGATAGTTTTTCTTTATCTTTTTCAAGCCTCTTTAAATTGCCGGAAGTTGCCTCTATCGCAAGGCCGCCCGGAAAAAGGAAGTTGCGGGCAAAACCGTCTTTTACCTTAATCAGGGAACCGGTTTTACCTATTTTATCGATATCTTTGGTTAATATAACTTTTATCGCTTAACTCCTTATTTTCTGCCGCATCTTAACGCACGTAAGGCAGTAAAGAAATAAACCTCGCTTTAGTAATTGCTTCTCTTATGATTCTTTGGTGCTTAGCGCAATTACCCGAATAGCGCCGCGAGACAACCTTTCCCCTTTCGGTAATAAATGCCTCCAGCCTCTTTGCGTCCTTATAATCTACTGACTTAACTTTATCCACGCATAAACGGCAGAATTTCTTTCTGACGATAATATGGGCGGAACGTTTTTTATCCTTAAACTTTCCTTTAGAAAATGTTTTAACCTTTGCCTTAACTTTCATTCGTATCAGCCTCGCTTTCACCTAACCATGTTGATTCTGTTGACGGCTCGCTGGCCACTTCTTCTATCGCCTCTTGCGAAACAGCTTGTGTTTTTCCATGGCCCGGTAGCCCTAAAAACTGGACTCTCTCTGCCCTAACTTCAATCACATTGCGTTTTGCCCCGGAATTATCCTCCCAGGACCTAGATTGCAGCCTACCTTCCACAAAAACGCTGCTTCCTTTATGTAAATACTGATTGCATGTTTCGGCCTGTTTATTCCATACTACGGCGGTTATAAAACAAACCTCTTCTTTTAATTCCTGGTTCTTGTCTTTATACCTGCGGTTAACCGCAAGCCTTAAGTTCGCTACTGCTGCGCCCTGAGGGGTATAACGGAGCTCGGGGTCTTTGGTTAAATTACCTATTAATAAAACCTTATTATAATTTGCCATAAAAATCTCCTTGTATTTGCTATTCCAGTTTCGAAATAAGGATCCTTAAAATATTTTCATTAAGCTTGTATGCATGGCGTATATCTTTTACCGCAAGAGGGTTAATGGAAAAACTTAGAAGATAGTAAACCCCTTCGTTATATTTCTTAATCGGAAAGAAGAGCTTTCTCTTTTCGGACCAGAGAGCACCTGAAGTTACGGTGCCGCTGTTTTTAACAACGGCATCGTTAATCTGGCTGAAAAGATTACTACTCTCTTCTTCTGATAAATCAGGCTTGACTATAAAAATTGCTTCGTACTTATTCATGCACTCACTCCTTTTTAATATCCTTGCGGTTAAAACTACCCATGGCGCAGGCAGCGCCCTCTTCTATCCACTTGCTGCAGCATGCTACTGCCCTATC
>JAFGUY010000089.1 GCA_016938245.1 Candidatus Omnitrophota bacterium
AGAAACTTCTTTGGTCTTGTATCTATGCGTCCGATTTACCATGGACAAGATAGATTCGTTCCATTACTTATGCGAAAGTCAATAATTGCAGTTTCTTGGCGTAATCAAACACGCCCTCTAAAATACTCTGCGCTAATTTGTCGCGGTAATGCCCGTCTCTAAGCAACTGCTCTTCTCTTGCGTTAGATAAAAACCCTACTTCAATTAACACCGCCGGCATCCTTGTCCCGCGCAAAACCTCAAACCGGGCGTCTTTAACGCCGATTATTCTTACATTTAAATTATCTCCTGCTGCCCGGCAGATATCTCTTCCTAAAGATATAGATTTTGCTCGGTTATAAGTATAAATCATATCCCAGAGTATTGCCTTTAAGGTCTGGGAATTACTGGCAAAATAGGAGCTGTCCAGATTAAGATAAAAATGCTTGGCAGCGTATGCTGCGCGCGTAGAATCATTTACAGTAGGAGAGACATAATAAACCTCAAAACCGTGCAGGCTCCTTGTTTTATTGGCATTAGCGTGAATGCTTATAAAAAGATCCGCCCGGGAGTTATTAGCTATCTCAACCCTCTTGCCCAGCGGGATAAAGACGTCGGAATTGCGCGTCATTATGACTTCGACGCCTTCTTGCCTAAAACGGTTAGCTAAACGCTTGGCAATATCTAAATTTACGTCTTTTTCTTTTAAGCCGGTCCTACCTATAGCTCCGGGGTCTTTGCCTCCGTGGCCGGGGTCAATAACGACTTTCTTAATGAATAACCCCAGCGGCATTTCTCTTGGCTTAGCCGGAGCACGGGCAACTTTGAATAAAGGATCTAAGGCTAACTCCTTAAATTGAGCAGGGACAACAATCATCCCCTGATGCATATCTACCGGGTACTTAAGCAATAGGGCACGCTTATCTACCAGAACCAGATTATCTCCGACCATCAAGTCTATAACATGATTATCCTTAATAAGATTGGCTGTGCGGGTATAGATATCGTATTTTAAAGATACGCCCCTTGATTGGCAGAGGGCAGAAAGCGAATAATAAGCTGTGCCGTTTAAGCTGTAAACCGGCAGTGCCTCTCTAACCGGCGCCGTCGCGCAGCCGGAGATAAACAAAATAATCACGAGTAACAATAACAGTTTCTTGTTCATGTAACTAAGTCCATATGCCATTAATAAGTTTAATTTTCTTGATACGACTCCAATTCTTTATCTGGGCTCCTCACAACAATCATTCATTTCTTGGCTCCTCGATTCGCTTCGCTCACTCGGAGTCACTCGGTAGTTTGGTTTACCACGAGCGAGCGACGAAGGAGCGAGTCGAGTGGTGGAGGTGGCCAGAATTGAACTGGCGTCCTTGAAGCTTTCGAATAAAAGCCGCTACATGCTTAGTCCCGCATTTAAACTTAAGCCCATAGAATTCTGCGGGACAGGATCCTATAAGCCTTAGCCCTTTTAATTTTCGCTTAAGGCACAAGGACTAACTTGCCTTAAACTATCCTACTAATGCTCTATTCCGCCCTGTAGGCGAGGAACGGATAGAGGCTTCGCTAATTTAGTTAGCGAAGACTGGTACCATGCCGGCCATTGGCATAACCATTGGCCTGGCAACAGCACTAAACAAACGATTGTTTGCGTTTGTATTTTGCACGGATTATTAACGCGGCTAACCATGCGTCCGCGGCATGCTGCTCTTACCCGACTGCTTAAGTCGAGCCCTTTCACCCCCGAATTTTCTTGTGTTTCTTTATTTCCTTCTCGCCTTCAAAATTCTTCTTGCTATAACTTCACTCTCGCGGCGTTTAATATCTTCTCTTTTATCGTAAGTTTTTTTACCGCGTCCGAGCCCCAGCTCTATTTTTACGAATCCGCGTTCGTTAAAGTAAACCTTTAAAGGAATTAAGGTAAAACCTCTTTGCGTAAGCTTACCGGATAATTTTGCAATCTGCTTCTTATGCAGAAGGAGCCTTCTCTCCCTCGTCGGCTCAACATTTAAGTAACTTGCCTCCATATAGGGGCTTATATGGGCATTATAAAGAGTTACCGTGCTGCCTTCAGCCCGGGCAAAACTATCATTGAGATTAACGTTCCCCTGCCGGACAGATTTGACTTCGGATCCTTTTAACTCTATGCCGCATTCAACGCTTTCAATGATCTCATAATCCCTGTAGGCTTTATGATTTGAAGCAATGATTTTACTCATTTTATCATAAACCGGCTGAAATATAAAATTAAAAAGGCCGGGATAGTAATAATTGCGGCGATATGGGTTATAAATATCCCCTGGCTGGCTAAAATATCTTCTTTTTTGTAAGCCCTTAATATCGTAATGATGCTTACTGCCGAAGGCATGGCCAGCTGGATTAAAATTAACAGCCCTATCATCCCGGAAATATTCAAAATCCTTAGACAAACCAAGCCTGCCAAAGGCAGAATAACCATTTTTACAAGCACCAATAAAGAGATCGCTCTTTTGTTTATATCTTTAAGGGTTATCCTAGCTAAACTTGCGCCCACTACGATTAATGCCAACGGAAGAGTAATATCCCCCAGCATGCGCAAAGGCTTTAACAGCACAACAGGGAAAAAGTTACGTACGCCTGAAACTACTACAACCAAACTAAATACGGTAGCTAAAACAGGGGCGTTTAAAAGAGTGCTAATTTTTAACTTCTTTTCTTTATGAAAATTCAATATGTACGGCCCTAAAGAGAACATAAGCAGATTAAAACCCGCAAGAAAAAGAAAAATAACAATAAATAGCCCGCGGGAGGCTGCCGGAGAGAATAAAGCTGCGACCAATGCAAGCGGAAGATACCCGGAATTCTGAAATGTAGCCAGAGCCAAAAACTGCAGCTTCTCCTGCTCTTTAATTATAGACCCTGAAAACAACAACCCCGCTATCAAACCCATAGCAGTAATGGCAATACTTATTAAGGAATAAACCCACCAGTTAGGAAACAGATTAAAAGAGAAATCCCGGATAAACTGATAAAATATCCAAGCCGGAAGGGTAATATTCATAACCAAAAGGTTTAATTCATCTATGCCCCGGTCGCTTAAAAAACCCTTCCTTACCATAAAAAAACCTATTGCCGAAAGCAAAAAAATCTGCGATACGGCAATCCCGGTAATCTTAAAATGCTCGAAAAACATACTCCTCCTTAAAGCCTATTTTAGGCAAAATATTATTATATCAGTAAAACAATCCAGCGGCAATTCTTTTATATTTGACAGAATTTATTGAGTGGGATATACTTAAGTAAATCTCGCGGGGGTGGCGGAATGGCAGACGCGTCGGTCTCAGAAGCCGATGCTGCAAGGCATGAGGGTTCAAGTCCCTCCTCCCGCACCATTTAGTAGTATTTCCCCGAAGACTCTTGCCTTATAAGGCAAGAGTCTTTCAAAAGCTGGCAAAAGACAAAGTAGGAATTATAGTGCCCTTCGTATGAAGAATACCCGAAAGGCTGTTTTTCAAATA
>JAFGUY010000090.1 GCA_016938245.1 Candidatus Omnitrophota bacterium
AATTTAATATTCCTTGCGGGAAGAGGAGGTAGAAGTGGCATATAAGCTAATCTCTTTTTTTGCGGTATCTTTATTGGCTGTTGGGGTTTTAGGCTGTGATAAATTCAATTTTGGCAGTCGTAAAAAAGAGGTAAAGGTCATTGCGGCCCCGACAATACAGGCAAAAGGAGCGGTAGTTGTAAAAGTCAACAATATGACCTATGGCTTAGAGGACCTTAAAGATGAGATCGATGGTTACAATGCCAATGTCCCAGATGACCGCCCCGAGCAGAAGATCACCACCAGGGAGCAAAAAATAAATTACCTTAGGAATGAAGTTGTCCGTCGGCTCCTGATTTATCAAAATGCTTTGGATAAAGGATTGGACAGGAACGAGGAGGTAAGGCAGGCGCTTGAGAAAAATAAAGAGGACCTTATGGTCGTTCAGAACATCAAAGAGATAACCAAGAATATCGATGTTACCTCCAAGGAGATTGAAGATTATTATAATACATATAAAGATCAGCTTAAGGAGCCGCAGGAGCGCCAGATCTCCGAAATCGTCGTCGGAAGCGAGCAGGAGGCAAGGGATATATTGATCCAGCTTCTCCAGGGTTCTGATTTTGCCGCATTGGCCAGGAGCAATTCTAGGGCGCCAAGCGCTAAAAACGGCGGAGATTTAGGTTTTATCAAAAAGGGGCAGAAATCTGCCCAGTTTGACGCTGCGGCATTTTCAGATACTTTAGATGTCGGCAAGATCAGCAATATATTTAGAACCTCTGACGGATATTGTATCATTAAACTGGCGGCAGAACGCGGAGGCAAACAGAAACCTTTATCCGAGATGTGGGATGATATAAAGCGCGGGTTTATTTTCTTAAAACAGCAGCAGGCGATCGACGATCTGACCGGTAAACTTTCCCGTGATGCTAAGATAGAAGTATACGAAGGAGAGATAAAATAATGGCCATCGAAAAACAGAAACTTATTCTGATCAGCGGGGTAGTTTTAGGGATAGCCGCAAGTGTAATGACGAAGATGTACTTGGACCAGCAGCAGCAGGCGGCCCAGGAAAAAGCCAGGAGGGTAATTGCTAACATGCAGGCCGATCAGGCAGCTGTCCTAATATCTAAACAGGATATCCCGGAAGGGGCAGTTATAGAGGCAGGAATGCTTGAGACAGCAATTGTTCCGAATCAATTTATCCAGCCCCAGGCAGTGACTTCTTTGGACAGGATTGCGGATATGGTTACTGTTGCCCCGATCTCCAAAGGCGAACAGATAACACTTTCTAAGCTTGCTGCCAGCAGGAGAGGCGGAGGCGGAGCCCTTTCGGGGGTTACCCCGTCGGGAAAAAGGGCCATTACCATTGTGGTAGATAATATTGCTTCTTTATCAGGAATGATCAGGCCGGGTGATTATGTAGATGTCCTTGCTATGATACAGATTCCCATGCAGGGGGCCGAAGGCCAGATAATAGAGCAGATGACCGTTGTCCCTCTTTTTCAGAACATCTTAGTTTTGGCAGTCGGGTCCAATACCGGAGGTATGTTGGAGGGAGCCAGTAGATATGCGGAGAAAGATACCTCCGGAGGTAATTCCCTGATCACTCTGGCATTAAGGCCGCAGGAAGCCAATTTAATCGCTTTTATACAGGAGCAGGGAAAGATCCGCCTGGTTATGCGTTCCCCGGCTGATGCTAAGGTTGAGGCAATACCGCCGGCCAATTGGGATACCTTTTTTCAATACATCATGCCGTTGAAAAGCAACGGTGCAGATGTTGATACTGTCGAATATGTTGATACTGTCGAATATGTGGAAGTGCTGCGCGGGTTAAATAAGGAAAAAGTCCCTTTATCAAAATAACACTCCGCGTTTATAGAGAATTACGCGGGTGTGCCCTTCTGGGCAAAGGAGAAAAATGAGAAAGTTATTTTTTGGCATATTCTGCATAGCTACCTTTATTACCCTGCTGCCTTTTAAGGGTTATTCCGTTGACATTACGGATGAAGAAATCCATCTTTATGTAGGCCAGCCCAAAGTCATTTCTGTCAGCTCGCCAAAGAGGGTGGCTGTAGGCAATCCTGCGATTGCCGATGTCGCTAACATAAGTAAAAACGAAATTACGGTTAATCCTAAATCAGCCGGGCATACCACTCTTATTGTCTGGGACAATTTCGGAGAACAGCCATATTCTTTAAAGGTGTTTGCCGAAGATACCTCGATAATCAAGCGCCGTATAGATAACCTGCTTGCGACATTAAACCTGCCTGATGTTTACACCAAGGGCGAGGATGAAGAAGGAAAAGTGCTTCTTTTGGGAAGCGTAAAGAGCATTAAAGATAAAGAAAGGGTTGCTGCGGCATTGGTGCAGGTTAAAGATAAGACGGTTGATTTGGTCGCGGTAAAGGAAGAAGAGGCAGTTATAGAAATCGATGTTCAGATAATCGAATTGAACAGAGGATCGCAGGATACCCTGGGATTTACCTGGCCCGGTTCGATGACTTTAACCGAAGTTGCTTCTCCGGGTATACAGGCAGCAGGCATAAGCTGGGGTAAGTTATTCAGAGTAGCCAAGGAGAGCCGCGCCGCTTTTACTTTAAAACTTGATGCCCTGATACAGGAGGGTAAGGCGCGTATCCTTTCCCGACCGAGGCTCTCCTGTCAGAGCGGTAAAGAGGCCAAGCTTGTTGTCGGCGGAGAGGTTCCGGTATTAAGCGGCACAGCTACTCCTGCTTCAGGCCAGGGGCAGATCGGAGTCGGTTCCACTACCAGTGCTACGGTAGAATATAAAGAATACGGGATTGTCCTTAATATAAAACCGAGGCTGGAGGATTCCGGCCGTATTCACCTTAATTTAGACATAGAGGTTAGCGAACTCGGGGACCAGGTTGCTACTTCTTATGCCTTAGCTTATACTTTTACCAAGCGCCAGACAACCACGGAGATCTTCCTTGACGACGGACAGACCATGGCTTTGGGAGGGCTGATAAAAAAGAAGAGCGCAGAGGAAATCAGAAAATTCCCCTGGCTTTCGGATGTCCCTGTTTTGGGAGCATTCTTCAGGCAAAGGACCACCCAGGAGGGCTGGAACTCCGATATAGATAAGGTTAAGGATACCGAATTATTCATCACCCTTACTCCTCATTTAGTCAGCCGTGCAGGATTAAGCAAAGAATTAAAGGCCGCCCCGGACAATATCCCTACGGTTGCCGATGACGACATAGCTGACCCGGTTTTAAAATACTCAAAGCTTATACAGAAAAAGATCCTTGATACTTTTTCTTATCCTCAAGCAGCCCGTGAGGCAGGATTTCAGGGGACAGTTAAGTTGAGCCTGAAACTTTCTCATCAGGGGAACCTGCTGGATTTAAAGGTCAAGGAGCCTTCTGCTTACCGGGTGCTTGATGATGACGCCTTTAAAACGGCGCAAGAAGCTTCCCCTTATCCCCCTTTTCCTTCGACGATAAAAGAGAAGGATCTTTGGGTGGATATCCCTATAAGCTACCAATTGAACTGATAAGATGGCCAAAACTATAGCAATATTCAGCACTAAAGGCGGCGTAGGCAAAACCTTGATTGCCGCAAATCTTGCGGTATCCCTGGCGCAGGAAGGAAAACGTGTCTGCGTGATCGACCTGGATACCCAGGTCGTAGGCGATATGGCGCATATGCTGGGTTTGGCTCCCCAGAAGTGCATGGCTGATCTTATGGTCTTCCTCAAGAAACAGCCCCAGCTCACCAAGAAGCAGGATTTTGTGATCAAGAGCAAACTCAATAACGTTGATTTTCTCGCCGGGGTACTAAAGCCGCAGCAGTCAGGATACCTTTACCCGGAAAAACTCCCCGAAGTCGTGGCTTTTTTTGAGAAAGATTATGACTATATCATTATCGACGCAGGCAAGAGTTTCAGCGACGTATTTCTTTCTGCTTTAAACCAGGCCAACCTTATTCTTCTGGTAGTTACTCCCGATGTGCTTTCAGTGTATCAGACTAAGTGGGCTCTGGATACTTTGCAATTTTTGTATTTCCCCGTGGGGATGATAAAGCTTGTGCTTAATCGCGCGAAATCTTTATCAAGCATCAGCTGGCAGGAGATCAGGGTTAATCTGCCTGTAGATATAATCCAAAAGATCCCTTCAGAAGGCAAACTGGTTAACCATGCAGTCAATGAAGGCATACCTGTAGTTATTGATTTCCCGCGTTCCAAGATCGCTTTATCATTCCTTGAGCTTGCCGATATTCTGATCACCGGTAAAGGCATGTTTGTCGAGCGCAGGAATATCGACCAGATCAAAATAAAAGAGGCAGCCAGGGAAAAGCCCGGGCAGTTCTGGGCATCGCAGGATTTAATGGAATTGGTCCTTGAGCCGGATGTAGACGAGGACAAGGATGAGATATTAATCCTCAAGCGCAGGATACATTCGCGCTTGCTTGAGAACATGAATATCAAGAAGCTGGCCCTCAATGTTTTTACCGACCATAAAAAAGCCAAAGAGGTAAAGGATAAGGCGAAGGCGATAGTCGCTAATCTTCTGGTAGAGGAGGCAGGCAGTTTCATTCCTTCCCAAGAAGTGAGAAAGAAACTGATCAAAGAGATTTTGGATGAAGCCCTGGGGCTGGGTGTTTTGGAGGACCTTTTAGCCGACCCGGATATTACCGACATCATGGTCAACAATAAAAATGAGGTTTATATCGAAAGGCACGGTAAGATTGAGTTGACCAGCAAAAAATTCCTTTCTAATGAACAGGTCAGGACGATAATCGAGCGTATTATTGCTCCCATCGGCAGGCGAATCGATGAATCGGTGCCGATGGTCGATGCGCGCCTTACAGACGGCTCACGCGTAAATGCGATTATCTCTCCGCTTTCCTTGACTGGGCCGACGCTAACAATCAGGAAGTTCCGTAAAGAAAGGTATAAAACAAATGACCTGCTTAACTTCGGGACTCTGACTCCTGCAATGGCGGATTTTATCAAGGCGTGCGTTTTATGCCGCAAAAATATAATCGTCTCCGGAGGAACAGGTTCCGGTAAGACTACGGTTTTAAACGCCCTTTCAGAGTATATACCCGAAGGCGAGCGGATTATAACTTTAGAGGATGCCGCGGAGTTAAAATTAAACCAGCAGCATTGGGTGAGGCTTGAGTCGCGGCCGCCCAACATCGAAAGCAAAGGCGCCTTTTCCATAAGAGACCTTTTCCGTAATTCCCTGCGTATGCGGCCGGACAGGATTATCGTCGGAGAATGCCGCGGAAGCGAATCTCTGGACATGTTGCAGGCGATGAATACAGGCCATGACGGCTCAATGACCACGGTCCATGCCAATTCACCTATGGATGTGTTGAGCAGGCTTGATTCAATGATCCTTATGTCCGGGGTTGAGCTGCCGATGAGGGCAATCCGGGAGATGGTGGCATCCGCAGTCGATATAATCGTGCACACTGCACGGCTTTCGGATGGCACGCGTAAAGTCATGGCTGTTGCCGAGATTGCCGGAATGAAGGATGAGATGCACATAAATATCAATGATATATTTATTTTCAAGCAGACAGGAGTAGATCTGCAGGGGAAGGTCTTAGGATATTTTACAGCCACCGGACATAAGCCCACATTTATGGATAAGATCCGCGTGCGCGGCATCGACATCTCCGATGAAATATTTAAGCCCTCCCGTTCCTAACCCAAAGCAGGGTCAGACACTGTGCCAATCGGCAGGGTGGCACCCACAAAGATAAAATGAAAATATTGAATATAACGAAGGATTGCATACTCGCAGATAGGGTTTTTCTGGCGGATAGCTTTTTGGCAAGAATAAAAGGATTACTTGGCTTTAAGTCTTTAGATGTCGGCCAGGCGATGATCATACGGCCTTGTAATTCCGTACATACATTCTTTATGCACTTTCCCATCGATGTATTATTCGTAGATAAAAATAATAGAGTAGCCAAAATAATAAAGCGCATGAAACCTTTTAGGGTTTCTCTGATGTGCACAAGATCAAAGTCCGTTATTGAGCTTCCTGCCGGAATAATCAATTCTTCAAACACATCAACGGGGGACATGTTAGAGATTCAATAGCCTAACCCAAAGCAGGGTTAGGCACTGTGCCAGTCGGGAAGGTGGCCCTTACGGAAAAAAATTAAGAATTCTCGATTTCGCTAAACAGACCATCTTTTTTATTCTGCATTCTGCTTTGACAGCTAGACCAGGGGTAGTAGGCAGGCCTTTCGATTATTTTCGCTCTTACCGGATTAAGCTCCACATATTCAATACAATCGATAAGGTAACTGTTATTTTGGATTAACATGTTTTTATATCGCCCCTGCCAGAGATGCCCGACCTTATCATACTTTTGATTGAACCATATAGTATATGTTTGGTTTAACCCCTGGACGATCTTCTGTAGATCCTTGCCTTGATTAATTCTTATAATAAGATGCACATGATTAGGCATCAAGCAATAGCCGAATAATTTAAACCGAAACTTGTACTTGTAATGTTTTAATATTTCAAGATATTTTTGGTAATCTTCGTGATCTAGGAATGTCTTCTGTTTTTGATTACCCCTTGCCATGACGTGATGGATAGAATTGTCAATAATTAATCTGATCGGCCTGGACATTTCGTCGCCTCCTGATGTAATAGACGTAAAGCATACAGGAATCTAACTTTATTTTTAATTATAGGGGTCACCCTTAGCTTTGGCGCAGTGTCTGACCCTACTTTAGCGTCCAAGAGATTGCTGAAATATTAATCTCGAAGATTTTTCTCAAAGACAACATTTTATAGTTTTACTCGTCGGTGAAATTGCGTTTCCCCG
>JAFGUY010000091.1 GCA_016938245.1 Candidatus Omnitrophota bacterium
CTATAAACAGCGCTTGACAGTTGTCTCATTGATAAGAAGAATATGCGTAAAAAAATAGTCGGTGTAATTGGTGGACATAGCTGTAGTAAGCAAGTGGAGCAATTAGCCCATAATTTAGGCAAAAAACTGGCTAAAGTGGCTGATATACTTATTTCTGGAGGGCTAAGTGGAGTAATGGAGGCGGTTTGTCAAGGTTTTAAGGCTGGCAGAGGCATAACCATAGGCATTATACCGGGTTACCACAAGAAAGACGCCAATAAATTTGTGGACATAGTAATTCCTACAGGTTTAGGCTTAGCTAGGAATGTGCTGGTAGTTAAGAGCGCAGATGCGGTAATTGCCTTGCCTGGCAAGACAGGAACGCTTTCTGAAATAGCTTATTGCCTGCAGTTTGAGATTCCGGTAATATCGCTTAATTCTTGGAATATCCCGGGGGTAATAAAGATCAAAACAGTTGATGAGGCAGTTGCTTTAGTAAAAAATATATTATCCAAAAATAAGGGACAGTCCCTTTCGGGGACAGTCCCTGTTAAGCTACGGAGGATTAAGTAATGAAAGCAATTCTTATGCTTGAGGATGGAAAGAGTTTTTTAGGAGAAACCGAGGGTTTAAAGGGCGAAAGGATCGGAGAAGTAATTATGAATACCGTAGTAGTCGGTTATCAGGAGATGATTACTGACCCGGCAAATGCTGATAAAATTCTGGTTTTAACTTACCCTTTAATCGGTAATTACGGATGCTCCCCGAAATTTAACGAGTCAGATAATATCTGGCTGGCAGGCTTGGTTATAAAAGAAAAGTCGCGCATATTCTCTAATTGGCAGGCTAAAGAGAGCTTTGATGATTTTGTTAAAAGGCATAATCTCCTTTCTTTATACGCAGTAGATACGCGCACTCTGGCAGTGCATTTAAGGCAAAAGGGTTCCATGCTGGGAATAATTTCTACAAATTGCTTTGAAGCAAAAGAGCTTCTTGCTAAAATCAAGGATTTTAGTAAAAACAAACCCCTGGGATTGCTTGCTAAAATTTCTACCGAAAAGAAAAAGCAATTGGGCTTGCCGGGTAAGAAAAAGATTGCGATTTTGGATTTAGGAATAACCAATAGCATTATCCGTCAGTTAGAATCTTTAGGTTTATCCCTGACTATCCTTCCTTTTAATACAACTGCCGAAGATATCTTAAGGATTAAACCCAAAGGTTTAATTATTTCCGGCGGGCCGGAAGAGATAACGGAGCTGGAAAAGGTTGCAGAAAATATAAGGCCATTAATCGGCAAGGTGCCTATTTTGGGTATATCTTCAGGTAATCTGGTTTTGGCTATCGTATTGGGAGTAAAGCTTAATAAATTAAAAACAGGGCATCGGGGAGTAAATTATCCGGTGCAAAGCCCTTGCTCATTTAAGGGAGAGATTACGGTACAAAACCACGCGTATGTATTAGACCCTGGGTCTTTGCTTAAGATTAAAGGGTTAAAAATAACCAGCTATAATTTAAATGACCGGACAGTGGAGGAGATAGAAAGCAGAAAACTTAAAATTCTCGGGGTGCAGTATGCGCCTTCTTCCCCGGGGTTTAATGAAGTGCATAACGTATTTAACAGGTTTATGAAAATGTTAGGGAGGAATTAAATCATGCCGCGCAGAAAAGATATTAAAAAGGTTTTAATGATCGGCTCCGGACCGATTGTAATCGGCCAGGCATGCGAGTTTGATTATTCAGGCTCGCAGGCTTGTAAGGCTTTGAGAGAAGAGGGGTATTTTACCATCCTGATTAATTCTAATCCGGCGACCATAATGACTGATCCCGGGATGGCAGACGTAACTTATATTGAGCCGCTTACCGTAGAAATGGTGACTAAGATTATCGCTAAAGAGCGTCCGGATGCAATATTGGCGACCTTGGGTGGCCAGACAGGGTTAAATCTTGCTTTCTTTTTAATGAAGCGGGGGATCTTAAAAAAATACGGGGTCGAGTCTATCGGCGCCTCGGTAAGCGCGATATCCTGTGCCGAAGACAGGGAACTCTTTAAAAAGGCAATGCAGGAGATAAGGGTGGATGTTCCTAAAAGCGGCATTGCTACTTCTTTAGAGGAAGGGATGAAAATAGGTTTATCAATAGGGTTCCCGCTTATCTTAAGGCCGGCCTACACCCTGGGAGGGAGCGGCGGGTCAATTGCTTATAACCGGGAAGAGCTTGAGAAATTTTTAGTCAAAGGTTTAGAGACAAGTCCGGTGCACCAGATTCTGGTAGAGCAGTCAATCTTAGGATGGAAAGAGATCGAGTTTGAAGTAATGAGAGACGCAAGCGATAATGTAATCATGATCACCTCTATGGAGAATGTTGATCCGATGGGGGTGCATACCGGAGATAGTATTGTTGTCGCACCTGCCCAGACATTAACTGCCGAAGAGTATAATAATTTTGTAAATTTATCCAAGCGGATTATCCGGCGTATCGGCGTAACCGGCGGAGGGGCAAATATTCAGTTTGCCCAGAACCCTAAAAACGGCAATATTGTTATTATTGAAGTTAACCCCAGGCTTTCACGCTCTTCTGCCTTAGCCTCAAAGGCAACGGGTTTTCCTATTGCCCGCGTGGCAACCAAGCTGGCTGTCGGCTATACTTTGCCCGAAGTAATGAATCAGATTACAGGAAAGACTACTTCATTCTTTGAGCCGACAGTTGATTACTGCGTATTTAAGATCTGCCGTTTTACCTTTGAGAAATTCCCTTGTGCCCAAAGAGTACTTAATACTTCAATGAAGGCAGTGGGAGAGGCAATGTCTATCGGAAGAAATTTTAAAGAGGCGTTTCAAAAAGGAATCCGTTCCATGGAGATATCGCGTTTCGGGTTTGGTTGCGACGGCAAAGATAAGGTTACCGATGAAGAGCTAAAAAAATCCAGCAATGGCCTGATTAAGTTAATCCGTGATAAAATCCGAGTCCCCAATGACGAAAGGATTTTTTATATCCGTTACGCGCTTAAGGCTGGTTTATCTGTTGAAGAGATTTGCAGCCTCTCTAATATTGACCGCTGGTTCGTTGATAATATGAAAGAACTAGTCGAGATAGAAGGGGAGGTATTTAAATGCAGAAATAATAAATCTGATGAAGAGATAAAATTACCGTTAGGGTTGTTAAGGAAAGCCAAGGAAAACGGTTTTTCAGACCGCCAGCTTGCTTTTATCTTAAATTCTAAGGAGGGTAAAGTGCGGGATTTACGTAAGAAGCAAAACATAAAAGCAGTCTATAAATTGGTGGATACTTGTGCCGGAGAGGTCGCAGCTAAACAGCCTTATTATTACTCTACTTACGAAACGGCGGATGAGGCAAGGCCAAGTAAGAATAAGAAGGTGATAATTTTAGGGGGCGGGCCTAACCGAATCGGGCAGGGTATTGAGTTTGATTACTGCTGTTGCCATGCAGCCTATGCCTTAAAAGAAGAAGGTATTGATAGTATTATGGTTAACTGTAACCCCGAGACAGTCTCAACTGATTATGATACTTCAGACAGGCTATATTTCGAGCCGCTTACCTTTGAGGATATAATGAATATTATTGAGCTTGAAAAACCTTTTGGGGTTATTGTGCAATTCGGAGGGCAAACGCCCTTGAATCTGGCAGTATCGCTGCTTAAAGCCGGGGTAAATATTTTAGGTACTTCTGCAGAGAGCATTGATATTGCCGAGGACCGCAAGCGTTTTAAGCATATGCTGCATAAATTAGGGCTTTTACAGCCGGATAACGGTACTGCTTTTAATTTTGAAGAAGCAAAAGAGGTAGCTAAGAAAATAGGTTATCCGGTTTTAGTCAGGCCTTCTTATGTTTTAGGCGGGAGGGCTATGGAGATAGCTTATGATGAAGAGGCTCTGGAAAAATTTATTAAGGATGCGGCTGAAGTCTCCGGAGAGCACCCGGTATTAATTGATAAGTTCTTAGAGGATGCTATTGAGGTGGATGTGGATTTAATCGGCGATGGCGAGACATTCGTTATCGGAGGGATTCTAGAACACATTGAATATGCCGGGGTGCATTCGGGGGATGCGGCGATGTCTCTTCCTACATATACGCTTTCTGAGGATAGCCTGCATAAGATACGCAAAGCAACATATGAGATGGCTAATGAGTTAAGCCTAGTAGGTTTAATGAATATTCAGTATGCAGTTAAGGATGATAAAGTGTATGTGTTAGAGGTCAATCCAAGGGCGTCCCGGACCATACCTTTTGTCTCCAAGGCTATAGGTGTCCCCTTAGCAGAGATTGCAACTAAGGTTTTATTAGGCAAAAATCTTAAGGATTTAGGATTTACTAAAGAGATTATACCTAAACATGTGTCGATTAAAGAATCGGTATTCCCCTTCAACCGTTTCCCCGGGGTAGATGTTATTTTAGGGCCGGAGATGAAGTCAACCGGAGAGGTAATGGGTATAGATAAAGATTTCGGCCGGGCTTATATTAAAAGCCAGCTTGCCGCAGGCCAGAAACTTCCTAGAAAGGGGAATATATTTATTTCTGTGCGGGACAGAGATAAAAGGCAAGTTATCTTTGTTGCTAAGAAACTGGTAGATTTGGGATTTAATATATATGCCAGCACAGGAACAGCTCAAGCATTAGATAAAAGCGGAATTAAGGTAAAGGTTTTGCCTAAGATTGCCGAGGGAAGGCCGAATATACTGGATTTAATGAAGGACGGTAAGGTGCAGTTGGTAATTAATACTCCTTCGGGAAGGATCCCCCGGCAGGATGAAATAAAAATCCGTTCGCATGTAATCTTGTATAATATACCTTATACTACCAGCATCTCTGCCGCCCAGGCAACAGTAAGCGGTATCGAGGTGTTATTAAAAAATGATTTAGAGGTTAAATCTTTGCAGGCATATCATAAAAAAAGAAAGAAATAAAGATGCCGGAACTGCCGGAAGTTGAAACTATCAAAAGAGACTTAGAGAAGATAATCGTAGGCAAGAAAATTATTGAGGTATGTGTTTATAATCCTAAGGTTATCCGTGAGCCGTCATTAAGTGGTTTTAAGCGAGGATTATCCGGAGTAAGGATTAACCGAGTTTTGCGTCGGGCAAAAGTCTTAATTTTGGAATTATCAAATGGTAAATCCCTGGTTATTCATTTAAAGATGACCGGACAGTTAGTTTATCCGGGTTTGAAGAGTAACGGAGCACGGGTAACTTTCCGACTCTCAAGCGGAGAGAACCTGGATTTTAATGACCAAAGGCTTTTTACGGAACTTAGGCTTTTGGATGACTGGAGAAAGCTAAAATTTATCCGGGGATTAGTCCCTGAGCCAAAAGATTTAACTTCTGATGAATTTAAAGATATGCTATCCAATAAAAAAACCAAAATAAAGCCTTTGCTGATGGATCAAAAATTTATCTCCGGGATCGGCAATCTTTATGCCGCAGAGATTCTATTCCGTGCTAAAATTAATCCGTTACGTAAGGCATGCGAGCTATCCATTAAAGAAAAAGAGGGATTGTTTTGTTCCATGCGGGACATTTTAACAGAAGCTATCTATTATGGTGGTTCTTCTGTTGATGATTATGTTAGATTATCCGGTGGAAAAGGAGAATATAAGAAATATCATAAGGTTTACGCAAGAGAGAATAAACCCTGTTTTATCTGTAAGGCTTTAATAAAAAGGATTGCATTAGGGGGAAGGGGTACTTATTTTTGCCCTAAGTGTCAGAGATAGATATGAAGAAACGGCTTAAAATAAACGGCGTAGTTATGTTTTTGGCAACGGTTATCTTAGCAATATTTCCGGCTTTTTTCTTTCGTAAGAATACTTCCGGCGCGCTTAATGCGGCTGCGGAGATTTTCGGTATTTCTTTTATATTCCTGGGGCAGTTGATTAGAGTATCCGCGCGCGGGTTTAAGTCTGAAAATTCGCGAAATGGCTTTGATTTAATACAATCCGGCCCGTATTCATTAGTCCGTAATCCTATGTATTTGGGAATAATTTTTATCGGCCTAGGGGCTGTGCTTATGCTTTTTAAGTTTTGGGTAGTTATCATTTTCCTATGTTTTTTTTCCTTGCGCTATATTTTGTTAATATACAAGGAAGAGAAAAAACTAAAATTATTGTTTGCTGAAAAATACGCTAACTACTGCAAAGGTGTCCCTCGCCGGATTTTTCCTTCGATGAATGCGCTTTTATACAGGGATATACACGAATACCTGCCTTTAAAATTCAGGTGGATAAAAAAAGAGGTAGGTTCTATTATCGTAGTTTTAGCCCTAGTTATTTTAATTGAGTCATGGCAAGATCTGCGATATGGCGGTATGCGGGTTTATTTAAATGAGCTTTCGGGGTTAGCCACAGTTTTTATTTTATTTATATGTTTAGCCGTCTACTTAATCAATTTTACCAATAATTTAAATGCTGCAGATAAAAGCAAGGATAATCTCTAATAAGAGATGCAAGGGTAATTACCGGCATTGTATTGTTAATGCCAAATCTTTAGCTAAAGCATCTAACCCGGGGCAGTTTTTGAATATCAGGGTGTCAGACGGGTTAAAACCATTTTTGCGCCGGCCTTTTAGCGTGCATAATATTAACGGTAGTAATTTAGAGATTCTGTATGAAGTTGCCGGAGAGGGTACAAAATTGCTTGCAGATAAAAATCCGGGAGAGTATTTGGATATAATCGGCCCCTTAGGCCATGGTTTTGACTGCAGGCAGGAGGCAAACAGGCAAACAATTTTAATCGGAGGCGGCATAGGTATTGCGCCGCTACTTTTTCTATCCAGAAAAATAAAGTCAAAAAATAAAATTGCCTTAATTGGCGCAAGGACAAAGAGTCAGGTTCTATGCGAAAAAGAGTTTCGGAGTCTGGGATGCGATGTTAAAATAGCTACTGATGATGGTTCTGCAGGTTTTAAGGGCAGAGTAACAGCTTTATTAAAAAAGGTTTTACAGGCCAACAGGCCAACAGGCCAACAGGTAACCATATACGCTTGCGGGCCGAGGTCTATGCTTAAAGCGGTTTGTAGCATTGCTATGCAGAATAATATCCCTGCGCAAGTCTCTCTGGAAGAGCATATGAGCTGCGGGATCGGCGCCTGTTTAGGCTGTGTAATTAAAACAAGAAAAGGATTGGAGCGGGTTTGTAAGGAAGGCCCGGTTTTTAATAGAGAAGATTTAACCTGGGGCAAAAATGAAAATTAATCTTTCGGTTAAAATAGGAAAAATTAAATTAAAGAATCCGGTAATGACGGCGTCAGGGACTTTTGGTTATGCCGAAGAATTTAATGATTTTATTAATTTAAAGAGACTGGGCGCTATCGTAACAAAAACTGTAACCTTAAAACCGCATATAGGCAATCTGCCTGCGCGCACCTGTGAAACTCCCTCCGGGATGCTTAATTCAATAGGATTAGAGAACCCGGGCTTAGAAGTTTTCCTAAAAAGCAAACTGCCATTTTTGAAGAAATTAAATATACCGGTTATCATGAGCATTGCCTCTATCGGCAGCCCGGAAGAATTTATTGAATTAGCAAAAAGGCTAAATAAGGTTAGCGCGGTAGATGCCTTAGAGCTTAATATATCCTGTCCTAATATCATCGGTGAAAAAACCTTGATATCGCAGGAGTGCGAAGCTACGTATAAAACCGTAAGCTCCGTACGCAAGGCGACTAATAAAACACTGATTACCAAGTTATCGCCTAATGTTACTTGTATTAGCGATATTGCCAAAGCTGCCCAAAGCGCAGGAAGCGATGCTATAGCCCTTATTAATACTTTATCGGGGATGAGCATAGATATAGAAAAAAGAGCCCCTAAGCTTAAGGCTGTAACCGGAGGTTTAAGCGGGCCGGCAATAAGGCCCGTAGCGTTAAAGATGGTCTGGGAAGCATATAATAATATTAAAATTCCAATTATCGGAATGGGTGGTATAATGGACACTCCGAGCGCTTTGGAGTTTCTTATTGCCGGGGCTACCGCCATAAGTATAGGCACCGCCAATTTTATTAACCCAAAGGCGACTATTGAGATTATCGACGGATTAAGCGAGTATCTTAAACGGAAGAAAATAAAAAGCGCCGAGGAGCTTACCGGAAGCTTAAGTCATGAAAAGTGAAATAGTCCTTGCTTTAGATGTTGATAACTTAACTCAAGCCAGATATTTTATTAATAAGCTTTACCCAGTTATTAAAATATTTAAAGTAGGCAGCCAGCTTTTTACTTCCTGCGGGCCTAAGATTATAGAGATCATAAACAAAAAAGGGGCGGGGGTATTCCTGGATTTAAAATTTTTTGATATCCCCAACACTGTTTCCGGGGCGGTGCGTTTAGCAGTACGCCATAAGGTTAAGATGCTGACTTTGCATATATTAGGGGATGAAGAGATGATCAAGGCAGCTGTTTTTGCCGCTTCTGACGAGGCAAAAAAGATACATATCAAACAACCTCTTTTAATCGGAGTTACGGTTTTAACTAGTAAAGACGCAAAATCAAGCGATGTTTTAACCCTAGCCCGTATGGGGATAGAGTCTGGGTTAGATGGAGTAGTCTGCTCTGCCCGGGAAGCAAAGATGTTAAGGGATAATATAAAAGGTAAATTTACTATTGTAACTCCCGGTATAAGGCCTAAGGGAAGTTTTAAGAACGATCAGAAGAGGACGGCAACTGTCGGTGAGGCGATTTCCGCAGGGAGCAATTTTTTAGTAGTCGGCAGGCCCATATTAGAGGCGGATGACCCTAATGCGGCAGCAAAAGAAATTTTAGGAGAAATATATGCCAGAAGAGATTAAGGGATTAATAGAAAAGATCCAGAGGGAAGGGGTTCAGAAAGCCCAAGAAGAAGGGTATAAGATTGTAAAAGAGGCAAAAGAGGCATCCGTAAAAATACTTGAGGCGGCTAAACGCGAAGCAGATTCTATTATCCAAAGAGCCAAGTCAGAGGCTCAAAGGCTTAAGGAATCCACCGATGTTTCGTTGAAACAGGCAGGCAGGGATTTTCTTATTGCGCTACGCGCCCAGATTAATTCAATGCTGAAGAAAATCGTAATTCAAAACACCTCCGAAGCATTGAGCGTACATGAAATGTCTAGGATTATCGATACGCTGATCAAAGAATACTGTAAAAAAGAGAAAGCAGATAAAATAGAGGTAGTTTTAAGTAAAGATGACCTTGTGAAAATGAAGGGTAGTTTTTTGGGTAAATTATCGGAGAGCATGGCTAAGAATATAACTTTTAAATCCTCGGATAATATATCCGCAGGGTTTACTATTAGCTTTGATTCCGGAAAATCGCATTTTGATTTTTCAGACCAGGCCTTAGCAGAATACATAAGTTCCTATCTTAATAAAGAGCTTGCTAATATATTAAATTCAAAATAATAGATGCCTTCTTACTACACCTATTTAATATCCAGTCTTCCTTTACTTAGCCTCGGCGCAAAACCGCCTTTTTCTCCGGATGAGTTTTTTGAAGTTTGTTCAAGGGTTATTAAAAATAGTGATGTGGAAAAAATTAAAGATGCAGTAAATAATCCGGAGTATACGCTTTATCCAAAAGGCCCCCAACTTTTGAGAGAGTGGCGTATTTTTAATCTTTCTTTACGCAGTGAACTCGCCGTTTTACGGGCAGGCAGAAAGAAATTAGATCCGTCTAAATACCTAAGTCAGGGCATATATGCGCCATCTTCGATTGTGCATGCGGCAATGTTATCATACCGCAATCAAAATATCCTTGAGGCCGAAAGATCTTTGGATTTAGAGCGATGGCGTTTTCTGGATGAGGTTTCATCCGGGCACCACTTTGATATTGAATTTTTGATTGCTTATGCGCTTAAACTAAAAATTCTTATGCGCTGGGATGTGATTAATAACGCAGATAAAGAGGCGCTTTTTAAAGAAGCCATAAACGGTAATTATTGACTTTCGCATAAGTAATGGAACGAATCTATCTTGTCCATGGTAAATCGGACGCATAGATACAAGACCAAAGAAGTTTC
>JAFGUY010000092.1 GCA_016938245.1 Candidatus Omnitrophota bacterium
GGTCTCATAAGCCTCCTTTCGGGTCTTATGAGTATTATACCAGAAAGATAACATTTGTTCCATTCTTTTTGCGAAAGTCAATAATATGGAAGAGGAAAAGAAAGATTTTATACCGCCCAGCCCTGATTTTAGCTTTTTTGTAACTACGCTTTCCTTGCAAACTTCGATTGTCTTGGGCCAGATTGCTAATCCTGCGACCAATAAGGCAGAAGAAGACCTTGTTCAGGCAAAGTTTCTCATAGATACATTAGGGATGTTAGAAGAAAAGACTAAGGGTAATTTGAATCCGGATGAATCTAAGCTATTGGAGAACCTTCTCTATGAATTAAGAAGCGTGTATCTTTCTAAATCCCAAGGAGAAAAGAAATGATTGATCAGGAACTTTTAGACATCTTAGCTTGTCCTGCGTGCAAAGGTGATGTTTTCTTGAAAGAGAATAAGATTATTTGCAAAAAATGCGGGAAAAGATATCCCATAAAAGACGGGATCCCGGTTATGCTTATCGATGAGGCAGAGGGTTAATTATGAAAAGGATACTGGTTATACACGGGCCCAACCTGGATTTATTAGGCAAAAGAGAACCTAAAATCTACGGGAAGGTTACTTTAAAAGAGATAAACGAACATTTAAAGAGAATAGCCAATAAACATAAGGTTTGCCTTGCTATAAAACAATCTAATCACGAAGGAGAGATTGTAGATTTAATTACTAAGGCAAGGGATAGATTCAAAGGCCTTCTCATCAATCCGGCAGCTTATACTCATACCAGCGTTGCCATAAGAGATGCTATTTCTGCTACAGGCATTGTAACTATTGAAGTGCATCTTTCCAATATTTATAACCGCGAAGAATTCCGGCATAAATCCCTGATTACGCCAGTAGTAAGCGGAACGATTCTAGGTTTCGGAGCCAAGAGCTACTATCTTGGGCTAGAGGCCCTTTTAGAATTGATTTGATAAATAATGAATACAGCCCGGGATTTGATAAAAAGGCTAAGAAATAGCGATTTAGACGGATTTATTGTCTCTTCTCCAAGCAGCTTATCCTATCTTACGCAATTCCATAACCCCGACGCTTACGCGTTGCTCTCTTCCAGAGGCCTTGCTTATTTTACCGATTCAAGATATGCTGAAAGTTGCAAGGATAAATTAAAAGGTGTTTTATCGCTAAGGATCATTAACGGCTCTATTTTTGCTTCGCTTGCCGAGGATTGCTTAAATTTAGGCTTAAAGAGAGTTGGTTTTGAGGAAAGGCATCTTCCTTATGCCGAATATAAGAAGATAAAAGAATGTCTTAAAGGTAAAGTATCTTTTGTGCCCACATATTCAGTTATCGAAGGCGTAAGAGAGGTCAAAAGGCCCGAAGAGATACTTAAAATTAAGAAGGCACTTGAAATTACCGCTTCGGCAATAGATTTTATTAAAGATTTCATAGAACTGGGGGTAAAGGAGATCGAAGTAGCTGCGGAATTAGAGCGCTTTATCCGCTATCAGGGAGCAAAAGGCTCGGCTTTTGATATTATTGTTGCCTCCGGACCTAATTCTGCCTATCCACACCACTCTCCCGGCTCAAAAAAGTTGGAAGACAACAACAATCTTCTTATTGACTTAGGTGTTGATTATTTAGGGTATAAATCCGACTTGACAAGGGTATTCTTTTTGGGTAAAATTAATAGTCTTTACCGCCGGATTTATGCAATAGTGGCTAAGGCACAGGATATAGCTATAAAAAAGATAAAACCCGGTGAAAAGGTTAGCATAATAGATGCAGCCAGCCGCAACTATATAAATAATAAAGGATACGGAAAGAATTTTGTCCATAGCTTAGGCCACGGGATAGGCTTGGATATACACGAAAGCCCCAATATAAGCCCAAAGAGCCAAGAGATATTAAAAGAAGGGATGGTCTTTACGGTTGAGCCGGCAATTTACCTTCCGGGCAAGTTTGGGGTACGGATAGAGGATATGGTGTTAGTAACTAAACATGGATGCGAGGTATTAAGTGGAGCTATCAATAAATGAGATAAAGCCAGGGGTTACAATATTAGTTGACACAGATGTGTATGTAGTCATAGATGCCCAGCATGTAAAGCCGGGTAAGGGTGCGGCTTTTGTGCGCGCGAAACTTAGAAATATGAGAAATTCCAATAGCCAGGAGAAGACCTTCCGCGGGGATGAAAAGATAGAGCAGGCCTACGTAGAGGAGCGTAAACTTCAGTATCAGTATAATTCCGGGCATCTCTATCATTTTATGGATCAGGATAATTTTGAAGAGATTGCCGTGTCAGAAAAGATCCTAGGGGACAAAAAAACATTCTTAAAAGATAATATTGAGGTTTTAGGGTATTTTTTTAAGGACGAGGCCTTATCTATTAATCTGCCTAACTTTATAGAATTCGAGATTGTCCATACAGAACCGGGTATAAAGGGAGATACAGCTAAAAGCGGGACTAAGTCTGCCAAGGTAGAGACTGGCGCAACCATACAGGTGCCGCTTTTTATCGATGTAGGGGATAGGGTTAAAATAGATACCCGCACCGGCGGATACGTTGAAAGGGTTAACTAAATAAGAAGGAAGGATAAGAATGAATATTAAAGAGATAAAAGAAATGGTCAACCTTATGAACGAGAACGGCCTTATGGAGCTGGAGATAGAAAAAGACGGTATGCGTATCAGGCTTAAAAAAACTGTGTCAGGGCAGGAAACTTTTAGCGGGCCGGTCATTGTAGAGAAAGAAAGGGTGGATGTACAGGGGGCAAGGCAATCTCACGAGTCCTCTAAAGAGGCAGTTGGTAAGTCTGTGGAGATAAAATCTCCTATGGTCGGTACTTTTTACCGCGCACCGAGCCCGGAAACGCCTCCTTATGCGGAAGTCGGCCAGAATGTTGAACCGGGGCAGGTAATCTGCATAATTGAGGCTATGAAATTAATGAATGAGATTAAAGCAGAGATAAAGGGAAAGATACTCGAAATCTTAGTCGATAATGCCGAGCCGATTGAATTCGGACAACCGATCTTTTTAATCGAGCCTCTTTAAGAAATAATCAATGTTTTCTAAAATACTTATCGCCAACCGCGGCGAAATAGCTTTAAGGATTATTCGTGCCTGTAGAGAGCTAGGGGTACGTACGGTTGCTGTCTATTCGCAGGCGGATAGAGATTCCCTCCATGTCCGGTTTGCGGATGAAGCTGTCTGCATAGGCCAGTCCCCGTCTTCAAATAGTTACCTTAATATTCCTGCTATTATAAGCGCCGCAGAAATTACTGATGTAGAAGCTATCCACCCGGGTTACGGATTCTTAGCGGAAAATCCCCACTTTGCTGAAATATGCGAGTCATGTAAGATTACCTTTATCGGGCCAACTCCGCAGAACATAAGGCTTATGGGAGATAAAATGGCTGCGCGCGCATCAATGCATAAGGCGGGATTGCCGATTATCCCGGGAAGCGCTTCTGCGATTAAGAATAAGGAAGAGGCGCTTAAAACAGCCAAGTCAATAGGGTACCCTGTAATAATCAAGGCAGCTGCCGGAGGCGGCGGTAAGGGTATGCGTATATGCCACAATGACCTTACCTTAGTCTCAAGTATTATTACCGCCCAGTCAGAGGCAGAGGCTAATTTCGGAAATTCCAATGTTTACATAGAAAAATATATAGATAAACCGCGCCATATCGAGGTCCAGATTATTGCCGACAAATCCGGGCAGATTTTGCAATTAGGAGAAAGGGATTGCAGCATTCAAAGAAGGCATCAGAAACTGCTCGAGGAATCTCCTTCTTCGGTAGTGGACAGTAAGATGCGTGAAAAGCTGGGAGAGCTGGTATTAAAGGGGATGAAGTCTGTTAATTATGTAAGCTGCGGTACAATAGAGTTTCTTTTAGACACAGGAACGCATAATTTTTATTTTATGGAGATGAATACGCGCATTCAGGTCGAGCACCCTGTTACTGAAATGGTAACGGGAATAGATTTGATTAAAGAGCAGATTAGAGTTGCTGCGGGAGAGAAACTAAAGATCCATCGGGATAATATACAAATTAATGGCGCTGCCATTGAGTGCAGGATTAATGCGGAAGATTCGGATAACGGGTTCCTGCCTTCTCCGGGAAAGATCGAATCGCTGGTATTACCGGGAGGGCCTAACGTAAGGGTAGATACGCATCTTTACGCAGGGTATGAAGTGCCTCCTTACTACGATTCTCTGCTTGCAAAACTGATTGTGCATGGTAATAACCGCCAGGAGGCAATCAGGATAATGCATAGGGCATTAAGCGAATTTCATATTGCTCCGATAAAAACGACCATACCTTTCCATTTAAAGCTTATGGAAAACCCTTTATTTTTACGCGGGGATATTTCTACGCATTTTCTTCAGGATATGCTTAAAGACGAGGGAGAATAATTATGCCCCAAGAAGAATCACGTACGGATTTAGGCCTGATAAGAGTACATAAGAATGCGATTTCATCCGTAGCTTCTATCGCGGCACTGGATATACCGGGAGTAAAATCCCTCAATAGAAGCCTAAGGGTTAAAATTATGGATTTATTAGGGAATAAAGGCAATTCGGATATCCGGGTTGAGATTAACAAGAATGAAGAAGTCAGAATAGATATACCGATATTTGTAAAATACGGTTTTAATATTCCCGAGGTAGCCAATGCAGTACAGGAGAATGTCCGTATAGCGTTAGAAAAAATGTCCAACCTTTCAGTAAAAGATATTAACGTTAATGTGGTAGGCATAGAAAGGGGTTAACTATGAGGATATTTACAGTCTTAGGAATATTTTTTTATGCAACGGTTATTATTTTGACAGGAATTATCTTAATCGCTTTTTCCTTTAGCCTTATACAGCCGCAGGATATTAATAACGCGCTCCTTTATGTGCAAAGCAGCACAAATTCAAGGCTTATAACCGGTTTGTCAGGCCTGCTTTTAGTTTTAATTAGTTTTTCTTTTGCCCAGTTGATTCTTGGGAAAATTCAGCGGGAGAAGACAATCGCCTTTTCTACTTCTTCGGGTGAAGTTACGATTGCGCTTTCCGCAGTTGAAGATTTAATCCGCAGGCTCTCAGGAGTCATCCCTGAAATCAAGGAACTTCGGCCGGATGTAGTCGCCTCTAAAAAAGGCATTATTGTCGACCTTCGTGTTATCCTAAGGAAAGAAGTGAATATACCGGAATTAACCTCGCGCCTGCAAGATATAGCAAAAGCGAAGATTCAGGAAGTTTTGGGGATAGAAGAGCAGATTATCGTTAAGATCCATGTGGCAAAGATTGCTTCAATAGAAGAAAAGGATAAAAGAAAAAGGGATCAGGAAAAGGAAGAACCCATAATACCTTTTAGCGGATACGGGAGAGCATAAACAACATAAAATCCCTCGACTTGGCTCGGGATTAATTTTCAGAGTGTAGATAGAGGGAAAATTAAGGAGAGCAAAAGATGCAAAAAATCGGAATACTTACCGGCGGAGGAGATTGTCCCGGATTAAACCCGGTTATTAGGGCAGCAGTAAGAAAAGGACTTTTAGAGGGTTACGAACTTTTAGGAATAAAAGACGGTTGGAAAGGCCTAGTGGAAAACAATACCATGCCTTTAGATGTTAACGCTATTTCAGGGATACTTAATAAAGGCGGCACTATACTAGGGACCTCAAGGACTAATCCGTATAAAAAAGAGGGGATGTTGCCGAAGGTTATGGATAATTTCAAAAAGATGGGATTATATGCCTTGATAGCCGTGGGAGGGGAAGATACTTTGGGTGTTGCTTCGAAGCTGGTTGATGATGGGTTAACCAATATTGTCGGAGTCCCTAAAACTATAGATAATGATCTTTCTGCCACAGATTATACGTTTGGTTTTGATACCGCTTTAAATATCGCCACAGAAGCTATTGACCGTCTGCATACTACAGCTGAAAGTCACCATCGCATTATGGTTGTAGAAGTAATGGGAAGGCATGCGGGATGGATTGCGGTTGAAGTCGGAATAGCCGGCGGAGCGGATGTTACATTAATACCCGAAGTGCCGATAAATATAGAAGAGGTTTGTAATGTAATCAATAAGAGGCATACCCGCGGCAAGGCATTTAGTATCATAGTAGTTGCGGAAGGCGCCCAGTTTAAAGATAAAGGTGCCATCCTTCAGGAGCAGAAACTTGATGCCTTTGGCCATGTGCGCCTCGGAGGGATAGGGGAGGCACTGGCTGCTGAAATTGAGAAGAGGACCGGGTATGAGACAAGAGTTGTTGTATTAGGGCATCTTCAGAGGGGTGGTTCGCCTACTGCCTTTGACCGTGTGCTGGGCACGAGATTAGGGGTAAAAGCAATAGAGCTGATTAAAGATAAAAAGTTTAATAGAATGGTGGCATTACAAGGAATAAAAATAATCGATGTCCCATTAAAGGATGCGGTAAAAGAACTTAAAACTGTAGATCTGGAGCTTTATAGTATTACTAAGGTTTTTTCCGGATAGAATAGAGAGGATAGATAAATGCGAGATATTATTCGGGATGCTATTTTAGAGAGTATAAGCGTAAAAGAGGAGCTTCTTAAGAATAATCTTGCTCAGATCGTTGATGTATCCGAGAAGATAATTGCTTCTTTAAAAAAAGGCGGGAAACTTATTATTTTCGGAAATGGAGGATCGGCAAGCGATGCCCAGCATATCGCTGCAGAGCTTGTCGGAAGGTTTAAAAAGGACCGCCCTGCTTTACCTGCGATAGCTTTGACCGTAAATACATCTATTATAACCGCTTTAGCTAATGATTTTGGTTTTGATATTATTTTTGTGCGGCAGATTGAGGCATTAGCTGATAAATCCGATATCGCCTTAGGAATATCAACAAGCGGAAAGGCTAAAAACGTAGCATTAGGGATAAAACAGGCTAAGAAGATGGGCCTTTTTACTATTGCTTTAACCGGCGGTAGCGGAGGAGATATAGCTGCTCAATCAGATATATCTTTGATTGTCCCTTCAAATGTTACTGCGCGGATACAGGAGTGCCATATTTTAATAGGGCATATTATATGCGAGCTCGTAGAAGAATCCAACGTTCGATAAAGAACAAAACTAAATCGTTTAAGGCCATCCTTAATATTATCGCCGGGCTAAAAAAACAAGGCAAAAGAGTAGTTTTTACTAACGGATGTTTTGATTTATTGCATTACGGACACGTAAAGTACTTGGAGGATGCTAAAAGAAAAGGGGATATTCTGATTGTAGGGGTAAATAGCGACTCTTCCGTAAGAATAATAAAAGGAAACAATCGGCCGATCACAAAAGAGGGGAACCGCTTAAGGGTAATCGCTGCTTTAGAGAGCGTTGATTTTGCCCTGATTTTTAAGGAAGATACTCCTCTTAATATCATAAAGAAGATTCGTCCGGATATATTAATTAAAGGCGCTGATTGGGATAAGAGCCAAATCGTCGGGGGGAGATTTGTAAGGGAAAGCGGCGGAAAAGTTTTAACCGTAAACTTGATTAAGGGCCTCTCTACCACCAATCTTATAAATAAAATTGCTAAAACAGGCTAAGGGAAAAAGCATTAACCGGATTATTGATGCTAATATAAACCGCGCTAAAGAAGGTTTACGCGTCTGTGAGGATATTACAAGGTTTATTTTTGATAACCGGGAGTTTACCCTTAAACTAAAAAAGATAAGGCATAAGGTAAGCGAGCTTTCTTCTTATCTGGCACCGAGGATAATTCTTCTTCAGGAAAGGCACAGCATTAAAGACGTAGGCAGGTTTATTAAGGCAGATGAATTAAAGCGGAAAGGGGTAAGGGATATTTTCTTTGCCAATATGCAAAGAGCTAAAGAGTCCATAAGAGTCCTCGAGGAGTTTAGTAAGCTTGTAAATTTAAAGGCCGCCATAGGATTTAAAGATATAAGGTATAAAATATACGATATTGAAAAGAAGGTTTTAGGAAAAGGATAAAATGACGCAGTTAGAATACGCTAAAAGTAATAAATTAACTTCTCTAATGAGAAGCATTGCTAAACAGGAAGGTATAAATCCCGGCGTTCTTTTAAGGAATATAAAAAACGGCAGTGTAGTTATACTTAAGAATGCCTCGCGCGCTTTAAAAAGGCCCTGCGCAATCGGCAGGGGTTTATCAACTAAAATAAATGCAAATATCGGCACTTCTACCGATAAATGCAGCATTAAGGATGAGTTAAAAAAATTAGATATCTGCATAAAGTACGGCGCGGATGCGGTTATGGATTTAAGCGTAGGAAGAGGTTTAAAGGAAATGCGCTTGCAAGTAGTTAAGAAATCACCCTTGCCCGTAGGCACTGTGCCTGTTTATGAGCTTGCGGTAAACGCGCAAAAATATAAGAATAACCTTTTAAGTTTTGATTATCTGGACATGCTTGATATTTTAGAGTCTCAGGGAAAAGAGGGCGTAGATTTTTTTACTATCCATGCCGGGGTAACAAAAAAAAGCCTTAAAAGCCTCAAGGCAAGCAAGAGGATCTTAGATATTGTTTCAAGGGGAGGGGCGATATTGGCAAGCTGGATAGAATTTCATAAAAAGGAAAACCCGTTTTTTGAATATTTTGACAGGGTACTGGATATAGCCTATAAATACGATGTAGTCTTGAGTTTAGGAGACGGTATGCGGCCGGGTTCAATTCTGGACGCTAATGATAAAGCACAATTTGTAGAACTTAAAATATTAGGGGAATTAGCGTTACGCGCCAGAAGAAGAAATGTTCAGGTAATGATTGAAGGCCCGGGGCATGTACCATTAAATAAAATCAAGGAAAATATTACTTTAGAGAAAAGGCTTTGCCATAATGCGCCATTTTATGTATTAGGCCCTTTGGTTACGGATATTGCAAGTGGCTATGATCATGTTAGCGCTTCTATCGGCGGGGCTTTGGCAGCCAGCTTTGGGGCAGATTTTCTTTGTTATGTAACTCCCGCCGAGCACTTAAGGCATCCTTCTCTTTCTGATGTAAGAGAAGGGGTTATAGCTTCGAAGATATCCGCGCATGCAGCAGATATAGTAAAGGGGAATAAACGGGCAATTGACCACGATAGGCAAATTTCTTTATCCAGAAAAAGCCGTAACTGGCAGAAGCAGATAAAATTATCCGTAGATCCGGATAAGGCTAAAGAATACAGGGTTTCTTCCAGGCCTTTAGATAGTGAAGTATGTACTATGTGCGGGAATTATTGTCCGATAAAACTTGCGGGCGTAGTTCATCGGTAGAACACCAGCTTCCCAAGCTGGATAGGAGGGTTCAATTCCCTTCGCCCGCTTTTTAGTAAACTTTTATGTTTAACAAAAGAAGATCTACATTTTATTTGTTTGTTATAATATGTTCTTTAACTTTTTTGTCCGGCTGCGCTACTACAGCTCCGTATATACCTCCGGCTCCGTCTAAGCCTCCTTCGGATTTAACCGGGACTTATCATCGGGTAGAAAAAGGGGAGACTTTGTGGAGAATATCCAAAAGATACGGCGCTGACCTGGAAGAGTTAACGAGGATAAATAGGATTACCGATAATACTTTTATAGAGGTAGGGCAGAAGATATTTATACCGGATAAACTAAAAGATGAAGTTAAAGTTTTAAAGTATGCTGCTAGCGATGATTTCATCTGGCCGTTAAAAGGAAGGGTAGTAAGTTTTAACAAGGGAATAAAAATATCTCCTTATAGTCCGCAGGATATTTTAGCGTCAAGGTCCGGCAAGGTAGTTTTTCTAGGCAAGAATTTTACGGGTTTAAACAGGGCTGTAATACTCGACCATGGCGACGGTTTCTTTACTATTTACGGTTTAAGCTCAGATGTTTTTGTAAAGCCCGGAGAAAGTGTTAAAAGAGGCGCAGTTATTGGCAGGATAACTGGTTCAGGCAAAGATAATTGCCTGCATTTTGAGGTAAGGAAAGGGCATCTGCCCCAGAATCCTTATCACTATCTTCCATGAATAAAGGTATATTTTTTGGCCGCAAGGCTTATTTAGATACTCTTTCAAAACGCATAAGCGGGCTAAAGGACAACTACCGTCAGAATATCGCCATAATAGGTGATGAGCTGGTGGGAAAGACTTCGCTTATCTTTAAACTCATGGAGAATTCTTACGATAACCGCATTATCCTCAATTTTATAGAGACCCGGCCTGAGGCAATAGATTTATTCGCCAAGAGATTTATTGGGGTGTTGCTTTATAATTTCTTAAATAATAGCGGCATACCATTAAAAGAAGATTTAAATTTCCTTATTAGCAAAGTCTCAAGATATATCCCCCGCACAGAAGAAAAGATAAGGTTTATTTTAAATAATCTCACGAAAAAAAAGACGACGAACATCTTCCCCGAACTTATGTCTCTATGTGAAAGTATTTACCTTGAGACTGGTAAAGCTTCGGTTGTGATATTTGATGAGTTCCATAATTTAGAGGCGTTAGGATTTAAGAATTTCTATCGCGAGTGGGCAAAGCTTTTAATAGCGAATAAGAATACAATGTATATTATTATAAGCTCCATGAAGTTTAAGGCAAAGGAGATACTTTCTAAGGGGCTCTCTCTTTTATTCGGCAATTTTGAGGTTATAACTATTGAGCCTTTTGATATAAGGACAAGCATTGAATACCTTAAAGTCAGGCTTAAAGAGGTGAATATTGCCAGGCCTTTAATCGACTTTATTGTGCATTTTACCGGCGGATACCCTATGTACCTGGAGGTTATATCCGAAACTATATTAAGCAATAAGGACGGTAAACTCTCGGACCTATTGGAAAATCTTTTATTTAATGCTTCAGGGGTCCTAAACCAGAGATTCTCAAATTACATAAAGCGTTTTAATGACCAGCTTGCCGGAGGCGACTATATAGCTATTTTATACCTTATATCCAGCGGCAGAAACAGGGTTAAAGATATAGCGCATTTATTGCACAAAAGAAAGAGCGAGCTTGTTTTGCGGATTAATCGACTTTTGGAGCTTGATACTATAGCCCGAAGCGGAGATTTTTTAAAGATAAACGATCGGGTATTTAATTTCTGGATAAAATTTGTTTATCAGGAAAAGCTCCATTCTTTAACTTTTGATGCTAAAAACCAGAAGGCAAAGTTCCGTGATCAGATAGAGGGTATGATTCAGGAATTCATGACTAGTTCCCAAAAGCCGCTAATGGAGAGAATGGATGATCTCTTCAGTCTCTTTGAGGATGAGATGGTGCAAGTAGAGAAAAAGAAGATACGTTTGAATCATTTCCGCGAGATAAAACCGCTGGAATTTAAGAGCAGTGTGCTTAAAAACGGTTTAATCGGCAGGTCAAACGAAAGCCTTTGGATCGTCGCGCTTAAGGCGAGTTCTTTAACCGAAGAAGATATAATTGAGTTCTCAAAGGAGTGCAGAAAATACCGCCATAAGCTGCAAAGAAAGATTATTGTAACGTTGGAAGATATAGACGCAAATACGAGGTTGAGGGCTATGGAGGAAAAGGTATGGACCTGGGATATAAACGGCCTTAACCAAATGCTGGACCTTTACTCAAGGCCGAGGGTAATTGCATGAGAATAGTCGTAATTTCAGATACCCATCTTTCCGGATCCGATCTTAAGCTACCGGATAAGCTTACGGAAGAGATAAAAAATGCGGATATGGTAGTGCATGCCGGCGATTTTGTAGAGGAGGAATTTTTGGAGAAGCTTAAGGGAATAGCCAAAGAGGTTAAAGCTGTTTACGGGAATATGGATTCTGCCGAATTAAAGAGAAAATTACCCGAGAAAAATGTTTTTAGGGTCGGACGTTTTAAGATTGGCATTAGCCACGGAAGCGGAGCTCCCGGAAATCTAGTGGCTGTATTAACTGAATTCTTTAAGGATGACCATCCGGATTTAATTCTTTTCGGCCATTCTCACGCTGCTTTTAATGAAAAAATCGGGGATACGATATTTTTTAATCCCGGAAGCCCATTTGATAAGATTTTTGCAAAATATAATTCCTACGGTATAATTGATATTAATGATAAAATAGAGGCAAGAATAGTAAAGTTTCAAAATGATTAGACAAAAAGAGATACGGGAATACGAGAAGATTATCCTTGCCCCTTATGCCAGTAAGAGCGTAGAGAGCAGGGGAAGGGCCTATTGCGAAGAGGAGCATCCTTATAGATCCTGTTATCAGCGGGACCGCGACCGTGTTATTCACTCTGCCGCCTTTAGAAGGCTGGAATATAAGACACAGGTTTTTGTTAACCACGAGGGGGATTATTACCGTACCCGCCTTACCCATACCTTAGAGGTTGCCCAGATTGCCCGGACAATAGCATCCGCATTGTGTTTAAACTCCGACCTTACTGAGGCAATTGCATTGGCTCATGACTTAGGGCATACCCCCTTTGGCCATTCCGGAGAAGAGTCATTAAACGAGATTATGGCTAAAAACGGAGGGTTCAATCATAACGTGCAGGGTTTAAGGGTTGTAGATTATCTCGAGGAGAGGTATCCGGATTTTCCGGGGCTAAACCTTACCTGGGAAGTAAGGGAAGGCATCATAAGGCATTCAACCGCGTTTGATCTTGCGGCTAAAATCAGGGAATTCTCTAAAAATCCCTCCCCGAGCCTTGAGACACAGGTAGTGGATATTGCTGATGAGATAGCTTATGATAACCATGATCTTGATGACGGGCTTACCTCCGGATTAATTAAAGAGCCAGACCTAGATGGCCTTGCGATCTGGAGTGATATTAACAGGAATATTTTACGCCGTTACGTAGGGCTATCAGCTAAAAAAAGAAGGTATCTTATTATTCGTTCACTAATTAACCTGCAGGTTACTGACTTGATCCGCGAGACAGAGAATAACGTATCAAAGTTTAAGCCTAAATCCTGCCAAGATATAAGGGAAATAAATAAAAAAATAGTTACTTTTAGCGGTAATATGCTAAAATTAAGAAAGCCCTTAAGGTCTTTTCTGATGGAGAGGCTTTACCACCACTACCGGGTAGTGCGCATGAGCACGAAGGCTAAGCGTTTTATCCAAGAGTTGTTTAAGGTATATGCAAATAACCCCAGGCAGCTTCCGCTGGATATTCAGGAGAAAATACCTAAAGATGGGATTAAAAGGGTTGTATGCGATTATATAGCGGCAATGACAGACAGGTATGCCTTAGATGAATACAAAAAATTATTTACCCCCTACGAAACGGTATAGGGCCTTAATTTCTTCCATCCATAGCATTTACAGGCTGGTGAATTCTACCTATGATTTAAAAGACCTTGTAAGCCGCCTGACTAAGCTAATTGCCCAGATACTGAATTCTGATTACTGCACGATTATAATGTTGGATTCTTCCAAGAAGCATTCCGCACTAAAATGCTTTATGAGTAATAAAAAAAGGCTTATCTCGGATAAAAAATCTAAGATAACCGATCGAATAGAAAGAAGGGTCTTAAAGACTAGTTCCGTAATCAGGAAGGGCAACCTTTTGGCTGCTCCCTTGATTTCCGATGACCTTATAGGGATTATAGTGGTAAGGCGCGTAAAGAATAAGCCTGCCTTTGAGAAGTTTGACCAGGATATACTGATGACCTTAGTAGAGCAGTCAATTATAGGCATAAAGAATCTCCAGCTCTATGAAGACCAGCAGAAGATAGTCTTAGGAAGCGTTAAATCTTTGGTTACTCTTTTGGATGCACGGGTGCCTCATGAATATACCCATTCTCCTTATTTTAGCCGTTTAGTTGCAGCCATAGGAAATGCGATGAGGCTTGATGAAAAACAGATTCAAAGCTTAAAGTATGCCAGCTTCCTTCATGATACAGGAAAGGTAGATATACCTCCGGAAATATTAACTAAGACTACTAAACTTACCCCACAGGAGTTCAATATTATTAAGAAGCATCCGTTTAAAGGGGCGCAGATATTAAGGCCTTTACAGGTGTTAAAGCCGGTTATCCCGATTATAATGCATCATCATGAAAGATACGACGGTACAGGCTATCCTTCAAAGCTTAAGAAAGGGCAGATTCCTGAAGGCGCACGTATCATGGCAGTGGCCGATGCTTTTGAGGCGATGGTTTACGGCAGGCCTTACCGTGAAAGAAAAAATATCGCCTCAGCGATAAAAGAAGTAAAAAAGAAAAGCGGCACTCAATTTGACCCTAAAGTTGTAGATGCCTTCCTTAAGGTTATAAAAAAATTCAACACTAAGATTTATTCTAAGTAATATAATCAAAAATGGAAAATGATCCCGCAGGCCAGTTAGAATTATTTTCAGACTCCGGTCAGAAAACCAGAGCTTCCTCCGTAAACAGAAAAGACAATCAATTTGCCGGGTATATCTGGAAATACGAAAAAGCAGTGCTGCTTATTATTGCGTTTCTAGTCGTAGGAATCATATCTTATTCTTTAGGAGTTGAAAGAGGAAAGAGGAATCAAAAACAGCCCGTAATTATTTCGAATGAGGCTTTAATGCCAAAGATTGAAACGGAAGAATTAGCGCAGGATTCCGGATATACTATTCAGGTGGCAAGTTTCAAGACCGATTCTTATGCCCGCAAAGAGGCGGCAATGCTTAAGGAAAAAGGGTATAAAGCTTCGGTTCTGCATAGGGGTGAATATGTTATTGTATGCGTAGGTAATTTTAAAAATAAAGAAGAAGCGCAGTCGTTAATACCAGAATTGGGCAGGTATTATAAAGACTGCCGTATAAGGAGGTTATAAAGATGTCAATACATCCGTCTTTAAGTATATCCGATAAGGATAAGAAACAAAGGTTTGTCTTAAAACGCAATGAACGTATAAGATCAATGATGGAAAAGGGAAACTGGAAAGAAGGGGATAAGGTGTACGGTTTGCTTAAGCTTAAGACAGTAAGGATAAAGATCAAGAAAGAGAAGGTTGAAAAGGCTGCAGATGCGACTGCCGCAGAAGGAGCAGCGCCAGCTCCCGAAGCAAAGGCAGCGCCCAAAGCTTAATAAAATGCATAGTATAAGATTAAACCTTAAAAGCCGCTCCTATAATATAATTGTAGGAACGAAGATTTTACCTTTGCTTGGTAGGTATCTTGCCCGGATTAATATAGGGACAGATGCCTATATCATTACTAATTCGGCTGTAAAGAGCCGTTACGGCAGGGTTTTATCCCAAGGGCTTAAAAAATACGGTTTTAATCTTAAGTTTAAAACCATACCCGATGGCGAAAGAGCAAAAGATATCCGGGTAGCTTCTCTTTTGATCAGGGATTTAGCGAAGTTTGATTTAAAGAGGCGTTCATTTATTATCGCTTTCGGCGGCGGGGTGGTAGGAGACTTAAGCGGGTTTGTTGCCTCTATATATAAAAGAGGCATACCCTATATTCAGGTACCGACTACTCTTTTAGCTCAAGTGGATTCAAGCATAGGAGGCAAGACCGCAATAGATTTGAAGGAAGGTAAGAATTTGGCCGGAGCGTTTTATCAGCCGGCTTTAGTTTTTAGCGATATATCGCTTTTAAAGACTTTGAATAAAAGGCAGGTTGCAAACGGGCTTGCTGAAGTAATAAAATACGGGGTGATTAAAGACAAAAATTTACTTACTTACATTGAGAGGGAATGCAGGAATATTATCCGGCTGAAAGAGCCTTTTCTTGAGCATATAGTTAAATGCTGTTCCGGGATAAAGGCTTCGATTGTTTCCCTTGATGAAACAGAAAAAAAGGGATTACGTACGGCATTAAATTTCGGGCATACCATAGGCCATGCTATTGAAGCTGCAGCGAACTTTTACAAATATAATCATGGGGAAGCAATAGCTTTGGGTATGTTGGTGGCTTTAGAGATGAGCGTAAGACTTAAGCTTATTAATCAGGCTATTCTAAAAAGGATTGAGGCGTTAATCAGCAGCGCAGGGCTGCCTGTTAAGATAACCGGGGTTTCGGTAGCGAAAATATTAAAAAAACATTTTCATGATAAGAAGTTTACCGGTAAAAGCAATAAATTCGTATTAGTTAGCGGATTAGGAAAGGTTACGGTAGTAAAAGATATTCCGTTAAGTTTAATCCGCTACGCGATAGAAAAAAGGCTTTGAAGTTACCGCGTAGAATTGATAAGAGTGATTTCCCTTCCTTCAAATTCCAGAATTACCCTGTCTAAAGTAACCGCTTTTACTGTTGCGCCCTGAATAGTATCCCCGATTTTAATTATGCGATTGTTAACTAAAGCATATCCTTCATTTTTTTGAAAATATACTCCGTTTAGAGTCAGAACCGGGTCAGGCGGAGGCGCAGGTTTTTCTTCCTCCACAGGAGGTGCGATGTCAGCCGGAGTTATTACCGGCATAGCAGAGGGGGGGGGCTGGATAATTTTAGGCCGCGTAAAGAAGCTTATAGCTATTTTTCCTAAGAAAAGCCCTGCTAAAATTACCAATATATATATAAGCGCAGGATTGTTTTTATTTTTTGGTTTTACCGTTTGATTCTCTGTTTGATTCTTTTCAGGAGTTTTCTTGCCGAAACTCTTTTCAACTTTTTTAAGTGCGTCATAGATTATGCTCAAATTTTTCCTCCTACTGCGTAACTATTGAGTTCTTCAAAACACTTATTAATTATATTCTGGTCTATTGTTTTTGTCCCTGCGGCAAAACCCGCCAAGAGCGCGCGGTCGCAGATCATATTTATTAAACGCGGCGTCCCGGAAGAAAAGCTGGCTATTCCCTCAATAGCCTCCCGGCTAAATTCTATCCCTCCTACTAACCCCGTGACATTAAGCCTGTGTTCGATATAATTAGCTATCTGTCTGTGCTCAAGCGGAAGAATATGGTATCTGACCATAACGCGCTGCCTAAGTTGCCTTAATTCATAAAGATTAAGGCGGGCATTTAATTCCGGTTGTCCGACTAATACTACCTGCAGGAGCTTTTCTTTTTCGGTCTCTATATTAGAGAGGAGGCGGACCTGTTCAAGAAGCCCGGGCTTTAGGTTTTGCGCTTCGTCAATAATCAGGACAACATTGCTGCCCCTTTCAGATTCAGTAAGGAGAAATGAATTAAGCTGGCGCACTAATTCAAATTTTCCCTTGCTTTGCGAAGCTATCCCGAAATCAGCTACTATGGATTCCAGTAATTCTCTCTCTGAAAAACGCGGGTTAAGTATAAAAGCAGTCTTTATGTCTTTATTTAATTCATTTAAGAAAAACCTGCAGAGGGTAGTTTTTCCCGTCCCTATTTCTCCGGTTAATACGATAATCCCTTTTCTCTGGGATACTCCGTAATGAAGGTGGGCAAGGGCCTCTTTATGTTTATCGCTTAAAAAGAAGAATGCTGGGTCAGAGGTAACATTGAAGGGGCGTTCTTTTAATCCGTAGAATTTACAATACATTCATTTTGTCCTTCGCGCTTATTATAGCAAAAAGTATAGAAAAGTAAACTAAATTTCGATAATATGCCAAATATTTTATTGACAATGGGGTTATTTTAAGTATAATATATAACATAGTTTAGGTCAATTTTCTCGTCAAGTCTTTTTTCTCCTGTAAAATCTCATCCGCATATCACTCCGTTTTTTCATATTCTTAAACAGCTACGATCTCTTCCTTCA
>JAFGUY010000093.1 GCA_016938245.1 Candidatus Omnitrophota bacterium
AGGATTACCGATCTTGAAAAAGACCAGCGTTTTAAATATGCCCTGGTTTTTAAAAATTACGGCGGAGCTGCCGGCGGCAGCCCGATAAGGCATGCCCGTTCGCAATTAATCGCCACCCCCGTAAACCCGAAGCGGGTTAAGGAGGAATTAGCCGGCGCACGCAGTTATTTTCAATACCATGAAAGGTGTGTATTTTGCGACTTGATCCGACAGGAGATTGAAGAGGGAAAGCGCTTAATCCTGGATTTGGACGGTTTTATCGCGGTCAGCCCTTTTGCGACGCGGTTTCCTTTTGAAACCTGGATACTCCCCAAGCAGCACTCCTGCGATTTTACCTGCCAGGATAATGAATCTTTAAAGAACCTTGGTAAGGTGATGAAGATGGTGCTGGCAAAATTAAAGAAAGGCTTAAATGACCCGGCGTATAATTATGTTATTCACACTGCTCCGTTTCGCCGCAAGAAAGCAGGTTATTGGAAGACGATCGACCAGGATTACCATTGGCATATCGAGATTATGCCGCGGCTGACGCGTATTGCCGGTTTTGAATGGGGGACGGGATTTTATATTTGCCCGATAACCCCGGAAGACGCCGCGGAATATTTAAGAAGGGTAGAGGTATAAAATGGGTGAATTAAGGCGCGATCCGATTGTAGGAAGATGGGTGATTGTGGATACGGATCATCCTGCCGTCCCAAAAGATTTTCATTACGAGCAGAATTTTTTTAAAGGAGGGGTTTGCCCTTTTTGTTACGGGAATGAGGCAATGACACCGCCTGAAATAGAGTGTTTCCGGGAACAGGGAATATCTGCGAACTCTCCGGGCTGGCAGGTAAGGACCGTAGCTAATAAATTTCCCGCGCTTGGGATAGAGGGCGATTTAGACAGGAGGCCGCTGGGCCTTTATGATATGTCTAATGGTGTCGGAGCGCATGAGATAATAATTGAAAGCCCATATCATGCAAAAGACATCCCGGATTTATTGCCGCAAGAAATTGAAAATTATATCCGGATGTGCAGGAGCCGCGCATCTGACTTGGTTAAGGACAGGCGTTTTAAATACCTTATGTTTTTTAGGAATTTCGGCCCGGCAGCAGGCGCATCTTTAGAGCATCCGCATACCCAGATTATCGCCCTTCCGATGGTGCCAAAGAACGTAGCTGAAGAGATTACGGGTGCAAAAAATTATTTTGATTATAAAGAGCGTTGCGTTTTCTGCGATATGATAAGGCAGGAGATGCAGGAGAAGGAGCGCATAGTATCAGAGAATAAATATTTCCTATCATTCTGCCCTTTTGTATCGCGCTTCCCTTTTGAGATCTGGATTCTTCCTAAAAAACACAATGCTTATTTGCGTTCGATTAATGATGATGAGGTTAGGTTTCTGGCTGAAATTTTAAAAGATACTATTGTAAGAGTAAAAAATATATTTCCGAATGTTTCCTATAATTATATACTGCACGTAGCGCCGATAAATGGCGATACGGACGTAGAATATTATCACTGGCATATTGAATTTATGCCTAAACTAACACAGGTTGCCGGTTTTGAATGGGGGACGGGGTTTTATATTGACCCCATTACACCTGAGCAGTCGGCGAAATATCTTAAAGGAGGGTTGTAAAATGGCGGTAAAGGTTGGTATTAACGGTTTCGGAAGGATTGGCAGGTTAGTTGCGCGCGCGATATTAGAGAAGAACAGTAAAGATATCGAATTGGTGGCGGTTAATGATTTAACTGATGCAAAATCAAACGCCTACCTTTTTAAATATGACTCTGTGCACGGCAGGTTTAACGGAGAGGTTGAGGCAACTTCTGTTGATACAATTTCTGTTAACGGCAAAGAGATAAAAGTTTTAAGCAAGAGAGACCCATCTGAATTGCCATGGAAAGACCTGGGAGTTGAGATTGTAGTTGAGTCAACCGGATTATTTACCGTAAAGAAAGACGGGGTAAATAAAAAAGGCAAAGAAGTGAAAGGCGCCGAGAATCATATTACCAAAGGCGGGGCAAAGAAGGTTATTATTTCCGCTCCTGCGGAAGGCGAAGATATAACTATTGTTTTAGGGGTGAATGGAGGTAAGTATGACCCTAAGATGCACAATGTTCTATCCAATGCCTCCTGCACGACTAATTGTTTGGCGCCGGTTGCCAAGGTTATGAATGATAATTGGGGGATTGTGAAGGGTTTAATGACTACAATTCACTCCTATACTAATGACCAGAAGATTCATGATATGGCGCATTCGGATTTACGCCGCGCCCGCGCTGCAGCAGTTTCCATGATCCCGACATCAACCGGAGCTGCAAAAGCAATATCTTTGGTTATCCCGGAATTAAAGGGGAAGCTTGACGGTTTTGCGATCCGTGTCCCTACGCCGAATGTTTCAGTGGTTGATTTAACAGTGTTGTTAGCTAAGAAAACAACTGTTGAAGAGTTAAATGCCGCGTTTAAAGCTGCTTCAGAGGGCGCGATGAAAGGGATTTTAGGCTATACCGAAGATCCGGTGGTATCAATTGATTTTAATCATTGCTTATTAAGTTCGGTGGTTGATGCCAAGAGCACTAAAGTTATTCAGGATGATTTTGTTAAGGTCCTTGCCTGGTACGATAATGAATGGGCCTATTCCTGCAGAGTCGTTGACTTGTGTGAATACATCATCAAGCGTGGCATATAGTTACGAAAAGGGCATAAAATTAGCGGGTTTTAGAAAGCCCGATTTTAGCACAAGCGTCCCACTTTTTTAGTATATGCGTCCCAAAAAACCAGATTTGGTTCGGTGTTAGGTCCCTTTTTAAGAGGGAGTTTGTTAGGTATGAAAATGAAACCTTTATCAAATATAATCGGAAAGCACGAAACTGAAGCTATAGAATGGAAGACATCATTGTCGCAAATTAATGAGATTATTAATACGGTAGTAGCCTTTTCCAACACCAAAGGCGGTAAGGTTTTTGTTGGTGTATCTAAAAGCGGACAGCTATTAGGTGTCCAAATCGGTAAAGATAGCATAGAGCGTCTTACGAATCAAATTTCTCAACATACCGACCCTAAGGTCCATCCTAGAATTACCACAAGAAACATATCTGAAAAAGAGATGATAGTCATTGATGTAACTCGTTCAGCTGATAAACTGACTCTTGCATTTGGTAGGCCTTATATAAGGGTTGGGAAGTCTACAATGAAAATGAGCAAGGATGAGTATGAGAGGCTAATTCTTGAAAAGCATAAGGAAAAACTTCAATTTGATAAACAGATTTGCGATAAGGCTGGTTTAAAGGATATCGATTGGGAATTTGTTAAGAAAGAATTTATTCCGTTATACGAAAAGAGCTCTGGTAAGAAAATCGCAGGTACACCAGAGTCTCTATTAGAGTCGCTGGGCTGTGTTAAGAATAGCCGGCCTACGAATGCAGGAATTATTTTATTTGGAAAAGACCCACAAAGATTTTTTATGAATGCTTACATAGCTTTGGCAAGATACGGCACCGAAGATGTGGATGTAAAGAGGTTAGATTATAAGGAATTTACCGGTAATTTATTTCAACAAATAGATAATTGTAGTAAATACATCAAAGATAATATATCTGCAATGTCTCAGTTAAGAAAAGGCAGGATTCAAAGAGAGGATATTCCAGAGTATGGTTGGTTTTCCATACGAGAACTGATTACAAATGCTGTTTGCCATAGAGATTATTCAAATATTGGAACGAAGGTAATTATAAAAATGTTTTCCAACAGAATAGAATTCTATAATCCTGGAGGACTTCAGAAAGGCATTACTCCAAAAAATATAGCAGAAATGCAGTTTTCCCGAAATCCCATTATAGCCAAAATATTAGCGAAGGTTGAGTATATAGAGGAACTGGGCGAAGGGTGGAATAAAATACTTAAAGAACACAAAGAGCACCCGTTAAGACCGAAACTTCCCATTGTTCAAACAGACGATTATGCATTCCTGGTGAATATTTATTCAACGAAAGATAAGTTTGTGGAGCAAGAAGAAGCCGTAGATCTCAGCGAGAGACAGAAGAAAATTATATCCTATCTCAAAACCAATAAAAAAATTAATACCACCTCTTGTGCTCATCTGCTTGATATATCTAATGATACTGCTTTACGGGAATTAGCCAGCTTAAAGTCAAAAGGCTTGATTGTTAAAAAAGGAATCGGTAGAGCTACTTATTACGCCCTAAAATGATGCGGTGCAAATGCGGTGCAAATGCGGTGCAAAATTTAGAGAGTTCGCAATGGTATAACAATGTATGGACCATTTAAAAGGAGGAAATAAACCATGGTTACCGGAGTTAAGATTTGTCTAAAAGAAAAGATTGACGACTCTGTTAAGGTCTATTTTAAGAAAGAAGGATCTCAGGTACTTGGTTATAAAAATATTAGTCTCTTGTTTAATTTGGGAGGAGCTGAAGGTGGTGGCAATCTTATTTTGGTTAAGGCAGATGGCCATTTGGATGTGATTAACTCTAAAGATTTGACACACGATCTCCTTGCATATCAATTAGTAGAAATGAAATAAATACGATTTCTAAGGAGACTAATGCATTGTGACATTAGTTTCTGATATCATCATAGAATCGCGAAAGTTTTTCGCGTGCCTTGTTCTTTGTAAACTGCCAGGTA
>JAFGUY010000094.1 GCA_016938245.1 Candidatus Omnitrophota bacterium
CATAGCGAAGCGGAGGCAGGCGGAAACGCTGGGCGGGATTATTCAAAATCCGCAAGCGGATTTTGTTCAAAAAAAGTTCTAACTTCGTCTAAAAGACACCGCCAAGTAAAAAATATGAATTATACAGTATTTGCCTTAAAATGGCGGCCGAATAATTTTAACGAAATTGTCGGCCAGCATCATATCGTAAGTACCTTAAAAAGCGCGATAGAAAAGAGCCGTCTTGCGCATGCATATCTTTTTGCCGGGCCGCGCGGAATAGGGAAAACTTCAACTGCGCGTATTTTAGCTAAAGCATTAAACTGTAAAAATGGACCTACGGTTAATCCTTGCGGGAAATGCAGTTCCTGCCTTGAAATATCCCAAAGCCGCTCTCTTGACGTGATTGAAATAGACGGTGCATCCAATACCGGGGTTGAAGATGTGCGGGCCTTGCGCGAAAATGTTAAGTTTGCCCCCGTATCCGGAAACTTCAAGATCTATATTATCGATGAAGTACATATGCTTTCGGTTTCAGCCTTTAATGCGCTTCTGAAGACCCTTGAAGAGCCCCCGGAATTTGTTAAATTTATCTTTGCTACTACTCATCCCGATAAGATACCGGCAACAGTATTATCCCGCTGCCAACGCCTTGATTTTCGCAGGATCTCTACTATGGAAATTATGTCCCAGCTGGAAAAAATTTCCAAGACAGAAGGTATAAGCGTAGATAAGGAAGTCCTTTTTGCAATTGCTAAAACCAGCGATGGAGCGCTGCGCGATGCCGAGTCGATACTCGATCAGCTTGTTTCTTTCTCTAAGGAAAAGATCTCGCTTAAAGATGTAATCTCTATTTTAGGCCTTGTTGAACAGGAAGCTCTTTTTGAGATAACCGATAAGATTATCCAAAAAGACCCTAAAAAAGCCTTAAGCCTTTTAAATAGGATTATCGACGACGGAAAAGATGTAAATGTATTTTTAAATAATCTAATTGAACATTTCCGTAACCTTATGATTGCCAAGGTAACTAAAGGGGATGCAAAATTAATTGATTTGCCGCAGGATATCTGCGAACGCCTCCTTAAACAGGCACTCTCTTTAAGCCTCGAAGAGATATTTACTGCTTTTAATATTTTAGTTAATACTCAGGATGTCGCAAAAAGGCTTGACTCGATGCGTATCCCGCTTGAGGTAAGCCTTGTACGTTTAAGCTATGATAAAAATTCCCAGCAGATTATCCCAAAAGTAAAAGAGCCTGTTAAAGAGCATAAGGCAGCCGAAGCAAGAATAGAGAAGAAGGTTGAAGATTCCCCGGAATCAGTAATAGGTATAACTTTAGATAATGTTAAAGCTGTTTGGCAGAATATACTTGATTCCTTAAGTAAAGTTAAGATTTCTGTAGCTACCTATCTTAGCGAAGGAGAGCCCTTTAATATTAAAGGAAATTTACTTACGGTGGCATTTCCCAAAAGCCATTCTTTGCATAAAGAATCTTTAGAACGCAGGGAAAATAAAGAAATTATTGAGCAGAATTTAGCTTTAGCGCTTAAAACACCCTTAAAGGTCAATTTCATTCTTTCTGCCGAGGCTAAGCCAAAGGCAGATGATCCGGGAAATACCTTTATCCGTTCGGTAATGGATGTTTTCGGCGGAAGAGTTGTTAAGGAAGATTAATGGCAAATTATACTGAATCAATAGAAAAACTTATTGAAAACCTGATTAAGTTGCCCGGAATCGGCAGGCGTAGCGCTGAGAGGGTAGTAAATTATATTCTCGGAGCGCCTAAAGAAGAAGCTAAAAATCTGGCAGAGGGGATAATCAAGGTAAAAGAGAGTGTTCGTTTTTGCAGCCTTTGCCATAACTTAAGCGAAGAAGAGTTTTGCGAGGTCTGCAAGGATTCCCGGCGGCAGAAAGACGTTATCTGCATTGTTGAGAAACCATGCGATGTCACGGCAATAGAGAAATCCGGAAGCTTTACCGGTGTTTACCATGTTTTATTAGGCGCAATATCTCCTTTAGAAGGTAAAGGCCCGGGGGATTTAAAGATAGATACGCTTTTAAGCCGCATAAAGCAAGCGAATATAAAAGAGATAATTATTGCTACTGATGCAGATACTGAAGGCGAAACTACCGCGCTGTATCTTTCCAAAATCATTAAGCCTTTAGGTGTACGCTTAAGCCGTATTGGATTAGGATTGCCTATCGGTTCAAACCTCGAGTACGCAGATTCTACTACGTTATCTAAATCTTTGGAAGCACGCCGCGATATTTAATCTCATGATTATTGTTAACAATTTATCTAAAAACTACGGCAAAAAAGTCCTTTTTAAAGATGTCTCCCTGAACATTAATAAAGGAGAGAAGATCGGGCTTATCGGGCCGAACGGGTCGGGTAAATCCACATTTTTTTCTCTTATATTAGGTGAAGTTGATCCTTCTTCGGGAGAGGTGCGGGTCAATAAGAATACAAATATCGGTTATCTTGCGCAGGAGTCAAAGTTTAGTTCAAGCAATACCGTTATCTCCGAATTAACCGAAGGAGACGAAAGGATCCTGCGTCTTAAAAAAGAAAAATCTGAGCTGGAAGATAAAAATGAAGCAGGGTCAAGCCGCTACGGAGAGGTTTTACATGAACTGGAGTCGCTCGGGTTTTTTGCATTAGAGCATAAGGCAGAGAAGATACTCATGGGTTTAGGGTTTAAGGAGAGTGATTTTAATCGCAGAATACAGGATTTAAGCGGCGGCTGGCAGATGCGCACACTTTTGGCTAAATTACTGACGTATCATTATGACTTGTTGCTTTTAGATGAGCCTACGAATTATCTTGATTTAAACGCCGCGCTCTGGCTTAAGGATTATCTGGCTGGATTTAAAGGCACATTCATTATGGTTTCACATGACCGCGCTTTTTTAACCGATGTAACTAATTATACATTAATACTTGAAAACGGATCTATTGCCAAAGTCCACGGAAATTACAAGTATTACGAAGAGATAAAGAAAGAAAGGCGCACACATTTAGAAAAGCAGTTTAAAGAGCAGGAAAAAAAGAGGGAGCAGTTAGAGAAGTTTGTTTCGCGTTTCCATGCCCAGCCTAATAAAGCAGCGGTAGTAAGGTCTAAGAGGACTGCGTTAGAAAGGCTGGAGAAAGAAGCTGTAGTTTTACCCCCTATCCCCGGGGAAAGCATAAGGAATTTCAGTTTCCCGGAGACACAAAGGAGCGGGCATAGGATAATACAGCTGGAGAAAGTTTCTAAGAGTTACGGCGAAATAGAGGTATATAAAGAATTTGATTTTGAGATTACTCAAGGTGAAAAAGCTGTTTTGGCAGGAGAAAACGGGGCCGGAAAATCAACTCTCTTAAAAATATTAGCCGGGGTAATTGATATCAATTCAGGATCGCGCATTGTCGGGCATAATGTTAGTGCAGGATATTTTTCGCAGACGCGCACAGATGTTTTAAATATCGAGAATACTGTTTTGCGTGAAGCCTATTCTGCGTCACCCGGATATATGTCTGAAGAAACCATAAGGTCTATTCTCGGGGCCTTTTTATTTACCGGTGATGATGCGGATAAAAAGGTTAAGGTTTTATCCGGAGGAGAGAAGAGCAGGCTTATTCTGGCTAAGCTTTTAATTAACCCTCCGAATTTCTTATTATTGGATGAGCCTACGACGCATTTAGACGTTGACGCGGTTGAGGCGCTTGTGCGCGCGTTAACCGGTTATCAGGGGACGCTTGTATTTATCAGCCACGATATCTATTTTGTCCATTCTGTGGCTAATATGGTTTATGAGGTTAAAGGAGGAAGAATCAGGAAATTTCCCGGAGCGTTTGATTATTACCTTGAGAAAAAAGATAGTGCCGAAATCAATGTTGAAAATAAGAAGATAAAATATGATTCCCAAAAACAAAAAATAGAAGAGGAGAGGGCAAAGATAAAAGAAGAGGCCAGGGCCCGCAATGCAGAGGAGAAAAAACGCAAGGTTCATAACGCAGGTTTACGCGCCGAGATAACCAAGTTGGAGGATAAAAAGGAAAAGCTTAAAGTTGAAAGTTACGCTAAGGTGCGCTCGCTCTCTAATCCTAAATTCTACCATGACGAATATAAGGCTGCTGAATACGGCAGGCGGCTTAAAGAGATTGAAAAGATTATAAGTGAAATTGATAACCGGATAAAAGAATTGGAGTCAATGATTATCGCTTGACCGAATTACCTTTTCTAGTAAAATATAAAAAGATAACCGTTCTTTAATAGATTCCCCCTTAGCTCAGTTGGTAGAGCGAGTGGCTGTGCGAGTCCCGCCTATGGCGGGACGAGCAAATGCGCAGCTTCTACGGGAAACCGTAGTTGAAACTGCAGGAGAATTGCTGGAAGTCCCTTTGGGATAATCAGCAGCCGAGCCCGCCGAAAGGTGAGGAAGGTTCAGAGACTATGCACCTGCTGCCGTAACGAGAAAGCCGACGGTAA
>JAFGUY010000095.1 GCA_016938245.1 Candidatus Omnitrophota bacterium
AACTACTATACTAACCTCGGGCTTTTAAGAGTTAAAAGAAGGGAAGCCAATAATCGGCTTTACAGCCCTAAAGAGGTCAGCTCCTGTTTAAAGAAGGTCTCTAAGCTTAAAAGCCGCGGGTATTCGTTAAGGCTTATATGTGATTTATTAAGGAAAGGCTAATAATATGAGTTATTATTCCGCCCTAGGCATGAAAAAAGAACCTTTCTCTAACAGCCCTGACCCTGAATTCTTCTTTGAGTCCAATGAGCATAAGGCTGTCCTTACCAGGCTCTTGATTGAGATACGCTTGCGCAGGGGCTTAAGCGTTATCCTGGGTGATGTAGGCGTTGGCAAGACTACGCTCTCCCGTAAGCTTTTTCAAATGCTGAAAGAGCGCCCGGATATACTATTTTTTATGGTATTAGACCCCACTGCCGAGAGCGAGGAGTTGTTTCTGGAGTCATTAGTACGCACTTTTAACCTCCCGGATGATATCGGAGATTCGCCGACCATACTTGATTATAAGGAGGTAATTAAGAAGTTTCTCTTTCAGAAGGGGGTGGAGGAGAACAAAACAATAGTTTTGGTAGTAGATGAAGCCCAAAAACTTAACTCGTCGTCATTAGAGACTTTACGTGTCTTACTAAATTATGAGACCAATGATTTTAAACTCCTGCAGTTAGTTTTATTCGGGCAGTTGGAGCTCTTGCCCAGGATAAAGGAGATTAAGAATTTCTATGACCGGATAGTTCTCAAGTATGTGATAAATCCATTAGACGAATTTGAGACAAGGGATTTAATTGACTTCCGTTTAAAGCAATCCGGTTTTAGCCCTGAGATGAAACTCTTTACAGATGAAGCGGTTAGCGAGGTTTACAGGTATAGCCAGGGTTATCCGCGCAGGATTAATCTTATTTGCCATAATTCCTTGAGGAATCTTTTGATGAGCAGCAAGACATTAATTGACGGTGCCATCATTAGAGAGGTAATAACCATGAGTGCTATATAGCTATGGATAAACAAAGCTCTGATGAAAGACTGCTTAAGCTGATTGAAGGCCAATATGGCAGTGGTAACAGGGGAGGCCAGCAGGTTATACTCCCCCAGGGGCAGAAGCCTGCCGGAAAGAAGATCCAGAAAAAACTTAACCTTACGGAATTATTATCCAGGGCTAAGCTCTTAAAAGTCGATTTAGGGTATATTAATAAGGGGCTGGTTTTAGTGGCTATTTTTTTAACCTTAGTTTTTTTATTTGCCCTCTTTACTCCTCCCAGCTCATCCGGCTCAAGCGTTGGGGTTTTTAGCAGCACGGATACATTGCAGATACAGAGATTAATCAATGCAGGCCAAGAGCAGGCGGGGATTCGCAAAAGCATCTCCTTTCAGGATATAAAAAGAAATATATTTCTGCCTTTTGGCAGCCCCCAGGGGGCTTTCAACTCGCAGGAAGGCGCAGATTTATCGGAAGAGTTGAAGGCTTTAAAATTAGTGGGTATTATCTGGTCGGCTAACCCTGAAGTGATGATTGAAAATGAAAAAGACTCAAGGACCTATATACTTAAAAAAGGCGATACCTTTAATGAGGTGTATAAGATAAAGAACATAACACGTAATTCAGTTACCCTGCAGCTTTCCACGCAGGATGGCCTAAAGGATTATGAATTAAGATGAGGCTCTTGATTTGTTTTTTTTTATATTCGGGTTTATTTTTATTGTACCCCGGTTTAATTTTATCAGAGGATGAGGCTATGCAGGCAAGCGCGGTTGAAGAGGCATATCTGAATGAGGTTAACGATAGCAACCAACAATGCTCCGATAAGATATCCCTTGATCTAAAAGGGGTTGATATCAATGAGCTCTTTAAGATAATTTCCGCAAGAACCGGCATTACCATAGTCACTTCTCCCGAGGTAAAAGGGAGGGTTTCGGTTTTTATTGATAATTTAAGTTTTGACGATGCCCTGGATGTAATCGTAACCCTGCAGAATCTTGCTTATGAGAGAAAGGGTAATGTAGTAAAGGTAATGACTACGGTAGAATATGAAAAGGCTTACGGAAAGAAATTCGGGGAGAGGAGAGAGACCCGTACTATAAGGCTTACCTATGCTAAGCCTTCCAACGTTGTTAATGTCATTACCTCTTTAAAATCTGACCTCGGTAAGATTGTTGCTGATGAAGCTACCGGGACTATTATTATAACCGATACCCCGCAATCCATGAGCACTATTTTGGAAGCGATAAAGGAGTTAGACAGCCCTTTGGAAACCTTGGTGTTTGATATCAACTATGCGCGCTTCGGAGATATGAAGAATTACCTGAATGAATTAATAACCCCCGGAGTGGGGCAGATCATTTCGGATGATAGAAGCGGTAAGGTGGTGATCTATGATTTTCCTCAGAGGCTGGTGCGCATAAAAAAGCTTTTGCAGGAATTGGATGAACAATCCCGGCAGGTGCTTATTACCGGAGAGATCATTGAGGTAGAGATTGACGATAAATTTCAAAGCGGCATTGAGTGGGAGAAAATATTTAAGTCCGTCCATATGGATAACCTGGATTTGGTGACGAAATTTCCGGTTACCCCTGCTTTATCAAATTACGGCAAGATTAGCGTGGGGACATTAACGCAGGATCACTATAATATAATTATTAATATGATCAGCGAATACGGCAAGACAAAGATACTTAACCGCCCCAGGATTGTGGCGGTTAACAGGGAAGAGGCAAAGATCCTTGTGGGTACCCGCGAGGCATATGTTACTTCCACCCAGAGCCAGGGTGAAACTTCCGTAATTACCGCGGAGAGCATTAGCTTTATCGATGTCGGGCTTAAGCTCGTAGTTGTCCCTACAATCGGTTCCGACGGTTTTATTACTATGAAAATAAAACCCGAAACCAGTTCGGTAAAGGAATACCTGGATACTGAAGCAGGCAGCCGTGTACCGATAGTAAAGACTGCTGAATCAGAGACAGTGGTTAAGGTGAAAGACGGCAGTATGCTGGTTATCGCCGGATTGATGATAGATAATGATTCAAAAGAAACTAAGGGCCTTCCCAGTTTATCGAAGATGCCTATTTTAGGGCATTTCTTTTCTGCCAAGACCAAAGAAAAGACAAAATCAGAGCTAGTTATTTTTATAACCCCGACAATCATAAGCGGTATTAGTAATACCGGACGCGAGGAGAGAGATGCGATCAAATGATTTATTTTTAAATAGGGACAGCGACCATTTTCCCGGGATTAAAATCATGCTGAGAAAATGGTCGCTGTCCCTATTAATTCTGGTAATGCTTTTAGTTATTCCCCTAAATTTTTGTGTTTCCATGGATGGGGACAGCTTTAGAGAGAATGACTCCGATAAAATATCCCTGGATCTTAAGAATGTGGATATTGTAGAGCTTTTACGTATACTCTCGCTTAAAACAGGCAAGACAATTGTTCCGAGTAAAGATGTTACCGGGCGTATTACGGTATATTTGAATAATGTCGCCTTTAACGATGTATTGGATATTGTCCTTCTTACCCAGAGCCTCGCCTTGAACAGAAAAGATAATATCTATTACGTTATGAGCGAGGCGGAGTTTAAAAAGATGTTCGGCCGGGATTATGTTGATAACAGGAAGATCGAAACAATAAGGCTCTCCTATGCCAAGCCTTCGGTAGTCTTTAATGCGCTTGGGCAGTTAAAATCAGATGTCGGTAAGCTGGTAGTAGATGAGTCAAGCGGCACTATTATTCTTATCGATATCCCTGAAAAGCTTCTGCTGATAAAGAATATGATAAAGGAGATGGATCAGCCTTTAATAACTAGAGTCTATGATTTGAATTACGTTAAGGCTGCGGATGCCAAGACTCAGATAGCTGCTGCTATTACGCAGGGTACGGGTGAAGTCATAATTGATGAAAGAAGCAGCAAGGCTATCGTGTCAGATCTGCCTAAGAAAATGGAAAAGATCGGGATGCTTGTGCGCGAAATAGACGAAGAATCGCGACAGGTCTATATAGAGGCTGATATTGTAGAGCTTAGTTTAAGCGATAAATTCGAGCGCGGTATCGACTGGGAAAAGGTTTACACCTCCGCGGCTATGGATGGATTAACCTTTGCCGGTTATTTCCCTGCTACGCTGGCGCAGTTTCAGAAAATTTCCGTGGGCACCCTGGCTACTGACCACTACAAGGCAATATTAAATTTTCTCAATACCTACGGCAAGACAAATATAATTTCCCAGCCCAGGATAGCGGTAGTTAATAATGAAGAGTCCAATATTATGATTGGTGTGCGCGAGGCCTATATAACCCAGACGCAGAGCCAGGCTACCTCTACTACGGTTACCTCAGAGACAGTGGAGTTCATTGATGTAGGTGTTAAGCTTAAGGTTGCCCCCAGGATAGGCTCAGATGGATTTATCACGATGAAACTTAAGCCGGAGGTAAGCTCGGTGAAGGAAACTATAGAGACTGCCTTGGGTAGCCGTATTCCGATAGTGCAGACATCTGAATCAGAGACAACGGTAAAGGTTAAAGACGGGACGATGATTATGATTGCCGGGATGACCAAGATTGAGAATACCGATGCGATTAAGGGTTGGCCCGTGCTTTCTAAGATTCCTTTCCTTGATATATTCTTTGGCAACCGCGCCAGCGAGAGTAAAAGAACTGAGGTTATTATCTTCTTAACCCCAAGGATAATGCGTAGCGACGAAGGCCTAAGGGGTTCGGAGATTACCAGAATACTGCCTAAAGAATACCTTCCGGATAACCTGCAGAATAAAGTGGACAGGGACCAGAAGATAGATAGTATTTTGATTGATGTTGATGAGAATCCGCAGAGAGCCTATGCAGAGATAGAGGCAAAGAAGGCTAAGGCTGAAGAGGCTACTCCTTTTACCATGCCTGCACAGACAGCCCGTGATTATTATATTAAGGGCCTGCATGCGCAGGCCTCTCTGGATAATAAAGAGGCAATCCGTTATTTTAACAAGGCAATCGAACTTGATAAGAAATATGCCGCCGCCTATAACAGTTTAGGTATCTCATATGAGAAGGAGTTTATGCCCGAGAAAGCAGAGCAGATGTACCTTCGTTCTGTTTCGGTGGATCCTTCTTTTGCCCCCGCATATTCCAATCTGGCATTGTTTAATGAAGAGCGGCTTGATTATGCAAAGGCATTGGCATACTGGAGAAAACGCGTTCTCTACGGAGACCCGAATGACGATTGGACTAAACAGGCCCTTCAGCGCACTAAAGAACTTAGCCGCTAAGCTGGGCTCAAAGAAAAATATTTTAGAAGAAAAACTATTACTCCTCTCTTTTTCCTTTCTGATAGCACTGACTTTTCTTATTGGAATTGTTGGAATTTCCAAGATGCACGGGTTAAATCGTAAGATTGAAGATTTGGGCAAGCATAACCTTAGGCTTGAAACAGCTGTGCTTGAGATGCGGATAAAAAACGCCAACTTTGCCATGGGGGTGCGTAACTACGTTTTTTGGCGGGCATCGCTCTACTTAGGGGCTGTTGCTATGGCTAGGAACGCAGAGAGCATCTTTGAGTTTGCAGATGATTTCAAGAGCCAGCTTAAGGTTTATCGCCAGAGTTCATACCTGGATCAGCAGAAAAACTGGGCAGATGAAGTCTCCCTGGCTTTTGACGGCCTGGTTTTGCAAGGTAGAAGGATTATTGATACGCTTAATTCCCAGGAACCGGGTAAGATCAGTGATTCCGTAAACAGCCAGCTGATGAATTTTGAGAATAATGTCTATAGGATTGATGAATTCCTAGACAGGTCTATGGGTAAATCTAACCTTGCAGAGATACAGCGCCAGATGACCCTGGCGCGGGAGGATAAGGAACAGGCGGTTATTTTCTTAAGGTTCACTTTAATTGCCGCAATATTAATGGGCCTGATAATTGCTTTTTCGGTTTACCAAAGAATGGCCAGGGAACGTGCCTACCGCCAGCAGATTTTTGACCGGATGGTTAATTTAGAAGAGAATGAGCGAAAAAAGCTTTCAACTGCAGTGCATGATGAAATGGGCCAGGATTTAAGCGCGCTGAAAATTTACCTTGGGGTTATCTTCCAGCAGGTTGATAATATCAAAGATGATTTAAAAATAAAATTAGAAGAATGCCGCTCAATTGCCTCGGGGCTTATTGAGAAGAGCCATAATATTTCTTTTCTTCTTCGCCCTCCTGAATTGGATGAGGTAGGGCTCATGGATAGCCTAGAGTCTTTGCTTATCGAGGCTAAGCACCTTACGGGGATAGACTATTCTTTTCAAAAGCCTGATGAGAAATTTGAATTTCCTCCCGAGAGAAGCCTGCTTTTATACCGGATCAGCCAGGAGCTGCTTACTAATATGGCAAAGCATGCCCAGGCAAAAAATGTTGTGCTGCGCGTAAATAAGGTGGGGGAGAATATCGAATTATTTTACTATGATGACGGAAAAGGTTTTGATAGTGCAGGCGTGAATAAAAAGTTATCAAGGCGCAGGGAAGATAAATTTGGATTAGGGCTTTTAGGTTTAAGGGAGAGGGTTGAGCTTTTGGGCGGAAAGATAAATATTGATTCAGCAATGGGCAAGGGGACGACCATTATCGTAAGTTTGCCTCTTTAAAATATGCCTATAAAAATAGCCATAGTTGATGATCACGACATAATCCGGTTAGGGGTAAAAAGCGTTTTAGAAAAACTTTCGGATTATGAAATTTGCGCTGAGGCCGGCAGCGCAGAAGAGGCCTTAAGTATTGCCAGGGAGATATCACCGGATATTATGCTTTTGGATATATCAATGCCAAAGCTTAGCGGGTTGGATGTAATCTCCAGGATAAAGCGCGCAAGCCCGAAAACAAAAATTATTATTATTTCGGTACATAAATTAGGCGCCTATGTTTTAAAGGCGCTTAGGCAGGGTGTAAGCGGTTATTTGAATAAGGATAATGTCGCTGAAGAGCTGGTGACTGCGCTCTCTTGTGTTGCCAAGGGTAAGGTTTATCTTGGCCAGGAGATATCCCAGTATCTGGCGGAAACAGTAAAGGACCCTGATAAGAAACCATTTGCCCAGAGCCTTCTTAATGAAAGAGAGACTGACATATTAAGGCTGGTGGCAGAGGGCAAGACTGCCAAGGAGATAGCCGAGGTTACCTTTTTAAGCCATAGGACAGTTGAGAATTATAAGAATAGCATTATGAAAAAGCTTAACTTACACCGGACAAGCGACCTGATTAAGTACTCTTTAGAGAATAAAATACTCGATGTTTAAGATTAGAAATGTCCAATGTAGAATGTCCAATCTATCTAAAATAGGGACAGCGACCATTTTTCATAAGAGTAGTATTTGCAACAAAATAGAGTAGTTTTACGATTGTTATTTTAGAGTAAATATAATATACTTTGGTGTAAGTTAAAGATAAATAAAAAAGAAGGTGGCCATGACAAAATTAATAAGCGAAGTGAAAAATAGGGACAGCGACCATTTTCATTTTAAAATGGTCGCTGTCCCTATTTTTGTTTTGGTTTTGTCTTTTTTTACTGCAGTGCAGGCAGAGGTGGCTATTGTCAGCGCTCCTCTAACCTGGGGCCCTGATAAGTTGGGCGAATACCTTTTGCCTGCGCTTTCTGGCGGCAGGTATGCTACGGATCAGTTTGTGGCAACTAAAGGCCAGGTCAGCGCTATCACTATGAATTGGGAATCAAAGGGAAAGATAGAGATGGAGGTAAGCGCGGATAATGGGCTTCACTATACACCTGTGGTAAACGGCGTTCCTTTAAAAAGCGGCTTTGTAAACGGCGATAGGATCCGCTGGCGCGCAAAGGCATTAAGCGATGATGCGCAGCTGATATCGGTAAAAATTTCTTATACCGATACATCAGGAGTAAAAGGAGATTTTGGAGAGCCTCTTTTAAGCGGCTATCAATACCGTAAGGCATTTTCAATAAAGAATAATTCCGCGGAAGATTTATATAATTACCAGTTAAAATTAAGGATTGGCGAAAGCGAGTTAACTCAAGGCGTAGGGCTTAATACATCGGCAAGGGCAAAAGATGATTTCAGCGATTTGCGCTTTACCGCAACAGATACGCAAACGATCCTGCCGTATTATTTGGAGAATATTGAAGGCGAATCGCCAAACCGTGTTGCTGTAGTCTGGGTAAAGATTCCTCAGGTGCTTAAAGGCTCCCTGCTTAAGCTTTACCTATATTATGGTAATAGTGAAGCTGAAGGCATATCTGATGGCAATAAGACATTTGATTTTTTTGATGATTTTAAGGCTTCAGCCTTAGACCAGGATAAATGGGTAATCCATATAGATAAAAACGGAAGCCAGCAGCTTAATGGGGGATTGCTTAAGCTTGATGCCGCGGAGGTAATTACAAAGGATTATATATTCAAAGAGGGCATAGTTGAATATTCTGCGGAAGTGGCAAGCGGATTTGAGAATAGCCTGAACCTGCGCAATAAGAATAACAATTCCTACGATATACCGAATTGGGTTGCTTATTCTTCCGCATATAAAGGGGCAGAGCATTGCATCGCGCTTGATGGCATAGTCAAGAGCAACGATGCAACCGCCACCCCGACTGTTGCGGGAGGAAAATATGATTACCGCCTTGGTATTGAAGGCGGTAATTTTGTTTTTGCACGCTATGGCTATGAGACAAAGGAGAAAGAGGCAAACGTAACCTATAAGGTTGAGCCCGCGGCGGAAAAGGGTTACCTTTCCTTGCGTTCCGGAGGGGATGGAAGCGGCAGGAATATAATTTACTTCGGCAGCGTGCGCGTGCGCAAGTCTGCCGCGCTTGAGCCGGAATTTGCCTCAGCAGGCAAGGAAGAATTGATAACCTTGCCGGTTTTTGTCAATACTACGCTTTCTGCCAAAGGGAATCTAATCTTAAGCCCGGGCGTAAAGAGCGGGTATTATATACCGCAGGATATTTTTTCCGATGAGCCGGTAAGGATTATGATTCCTGATTGGAGCACGGAGCCTTTTGGCGAGGGAGAAATAAAGATAAAAATATCCGCGGACAAGGGAACGTCTTATCAAAGCGAATGCGAAAGGGGCAGGTTCTATTACGCCTCAAAGAAGGATTTTACGGCCGGACATAACCTTAAAGTCCGCCTTGATTTTTCAATACAGGATAGCGGACGTTTAAACGTCCGCTACGGCGGCGGGGGCAACGGCGGCCTATCCGAATTTTCGCTGGATTACCGGCCGGGTAAAATCACGGTCATTTCTCCTAACGGAGGAGAATCCTGGGTTCAAGGCACGAAAAAAGAGATTGTCTGGAGCGCCTTGGAATATGAGCGGTCTTATCCTTTTAATATCGCATATTCTTCTGACGCCGGTAAAAATTACGAGGTAGTCACGGATAAAGCAGCCAATACTGGAAAATTCCTCTGGAATGTTCCGGATAAGCCCACCAAAAAAGCCAAGATAAAGATTACGGATACCTTGTCTTATGATACCTCGGATAAAGTATTTTCTATTGTCAGCGAGGAGCCGGAAGCAGAGAAGCAATTGCAAGAAGCTCTCCCAGAGGAGACTATAGAGGGCAAGATAAAAGAAGAGGATTTGCAAGCGCTCATTGAGGCCAAAGAGCGGCCGGGAACAGAGCTTTATGACATCGTGATTAAGTTAGGTGACAACGTTTCTGCTAATGCCCAGGAGGATAGCCGCGCCTGCTATAAAGAGGGAGATATTGTGGTGGTCAGGCCTGCAGGGCATGTGTGGTCAGAGACAGAACGCGCCAGCTTCTTAATCGTCCAGGCCTATCTGACTGCAGGAGAAGCCGCAAAACTTACCATGCCCTATAGGATAGATACCGGTAGAGTAGATGAGAGCGGAAGGCCGATTATGGAGACGCTCAGAAGAAGGGCGAAACGGATTGACTTAAGTAAACTTGGGTTCTCTAAGGGGTTACAAGTCCTGTCAGCAGAAGAACTGATTGAGGAGAAGTAGTTGGGTTAGCGGGTGTTCGGGTTAGCGAGTTTAACCCGCAAACCCGGCAACCTGACAGAGGCGACAATGGGTAATCTAAGAGGGCGAAATAAAACAGGTAAACAAGCAAGGGGTGGCACCTTGGGGAACGTCCCTATATTTAATGGGCGTGTTTTTCTTTTGGCCGGCCAAAGTAAATCATTAAGAGCAATCCTATTAATAGGATCACCAGTCCAATTACAACCACCATTTTTACTTTTCCTCCTTTTCAGGTATGATTGCTACGCTCAAAAACAGAGACGCTATGCCAAGAATTGTTATTACCACGCGCAAAATGAAAGGGAATTCTTTAAAGAAATAACTTGCCAAGGTTACTGTTACAATAGCCTTGCCCAAGTCAGAGACCATTTTACCAATAAATTCTCTACGTTTTTCTCCAATGATTATCATCAAAAAAATTTTAACATAGAAGATGAGATTTGTCAAGGAGAGAATTACAGAATTACAGAAGGAGAAGTAGTTGGGTTTGCGGGTTAGCGGGTTAGCGAGTTTAACCCGCAAACCCGCAAACCGAAAGAGGGAGAAAATACAGTGAAGATCAAAAGGTTTGAAGATATAGAGGTCTGGAAAGAGGCAAGAAAGCTGAAAGAGGATGCAAATGGTTAGCAAAAATTTAATGGCGAATATGATGGCGGGGAATGGTGAAGATACCAATAAGTATAACGAAAATGAGAACACCCGTCAAAAAAAACAACAGACCGTTCATCGTTATTCAACTCCTTTGTTTAACATGGTAGCGATAATAAACGTAACCACAAATAGTATTAGGCCAATTGAAAAAATACTAAGCCGAAACTCGAGTCCTGAGATAAACTGGCCTATGACTAAAGCTGTAAAAACTAATTTTGCAATATCGTATAAAGCCTTGGCTAATTCTTTGCGTTGCAATTTATCCAGATTAATCATAATATTAAATATAACTAATAAATTAACATTTGTCAAGGAGAAAATTGCAGAAGGAGAAGTAGTTGGGTTAGCGGGTTAGCGGGTGTACGGGTTAGC
>JAFGUY010000096.1 GCA_016938245.1 Candidatus Omnitrophota bacterium
GGTCTCATAAGCCTCCTTTCGGGTCTTATGAGTATTATACCAGAAAAATAACATTTGTTCCATTCTTTTTGCGAAAGTCAATAAATTAAAGTTACCGCGAAGTAGTTTTTACCGAAAGCTTCAAACTGAAGGTTGGCATGCTGAAAAGATTGGTAAAAATACCTATGTTTACAAACCAGATTGTGTATAAATCTATAGTACAAGCGTCCCACTTTTTTAGTATATGCGTCCCAAATCGGGATAAAACCAAAATTGGTTAAATAACCATAACTGGAAGGTAAATAATGGGTTGCAACAATCTAAAGTGGTTTGATAATACTATCCGATTCATAAAGAGCTGGTATGATAACGAATGGGGTTATTCAAACAGGGTAGTTGACCTTTGTGAATATATTATTAGGAAAGGATTATAACATAGGTATAGGTAGAGGTATAGGTAGAGAGCAATTTAGGGAGGTTAGATGGCGAAGTTGACAATAAAGGATTTAGATCTTAAGGATAAGGTTGTGTTGATGCGGGCGGATTTTAATGTGCCGCAGGATAAAGATTTAAATATAACCGATGATATCCGAATTCGCGCGACACTCCCTACGATAAAATATATTTTAGAGCACAACGCGAAAAAGCTAGTATTGATGAGCCATTTAGGCAGGCCTGATGGCAAGGTTGTGGAAAAATACAGCCTAAAGCCTGTGGCAGCACGTTTAAAAGAGCTGTTAGGCGAGGAAGTCCTCTTCCTAAATGATTGCGTCGGCGATAAGATTAAAAAGGAGATTGATTCTGCTAAGGAGAAAGTGGTGTTGTTAGAGAATTTACGCTTTCATGCTGAAGAAGAGGCAAATGACGCAAATTTCTCCAAGCAGCTCGCTTCTTTAGGAGATGTTTTTGTTAATGACGCTTTTGGCACAGCGCATAGAGCCCATGCTTCTACTGAAGGAGTAACCCATTTTTTAAAGTCAGCAGCAGGTTTCCTTCTGGAAAAAGAGATTAAATATTTAGGGGGCGCAGTTACAAATCCGGCAAAGCCTTTTATGGTTATTTTAGGGGGCGCAAAAGTTTCTGATAAGATAGGGATGATTGAGAATCTCCTGCCTAAGGCAGATGCAATTATCGTAGGCGGGGGGATGGCATATACATTTCTAAAAACCCAAGGCAAGCCAATCGGTAATTCAAAACTTGAAAAAGAAAAGTTAGATTTAGCAAAATCAATTTTAAATCAGGCAAAAGAGCAAAAGAAAGATATTCTTTTACCTGTAGATAACATCGTAGTTGAGGCAATTGATGCCAATGCCAAGAGCGAAATAGTAGGCGAGGATATTCCCGACGGGAAAATAGCAGTGGATATCGGGCCAAAAACAGTTAAACTATTTAATGATAGATTAAAGGATGCAAAGACAATTGTCTGGAACGGCCCGCTGGGCATTTTTGAGATGGATGCTTTTAGCGCCGGGACAAGGGAAGTTGCGCAGTTTATCGCCGGATTAAATTGTATTTCGATTATAGGCGGAGGGGATACTGCGGCAGCAATGGCTAAGTTTAAATTAGAGGATAAGATGACCCACATTTCAACCGGAGGCGGGGCGAGCCTTGAATATTTGGAGGGCAAAGTATTGCCGGGTGTGGCAGCTTTGACAGATAAGTAAAAATGCGTAAAACAATAATTGCCGGAAACTGGAAGATGTACAAGACAATCAAAGAGGCGATTGAGTTAAGCAACGGCCTAAAAAGAGAGCTTTTTAAATTAGATACTGCCGCCATAGATGTAGTCTTATGCCCGCCTTTTACTGCTTTGTCAGAAGTCGCGGAAGTTGTTGACGAAACAGGGATATTTGTCGGAGGCCAGGATCTTTACTGGCTTGAGGAAGGCGCTTTTACTGGAGAGGTTTCTGGAAAGATGCTTAAGGAATCCGGGTGCAGCTTTGTGATTATCGGGCATTCTGAACGCAGGCAGTTTTTTGGCGAGGCTAATGAGGGCGTAAATAATAAATTGAAAGCAGCATTATCATGCGGTCTCACCCCGATTGTTTGCGTCGGCGAGAGGCTCGACGAAAGAGAAGCCGGGAAAACATTTGACGTCTTAAAAAGCCACGTAACCGGCGCTTTAAGCGGATTGTTAGCAGAAGATGCCCTAAAAATCGTGATTGCTTATGAACCGGTCTGGGCGATCGGAACAGGGAAAACTGCTACTCCAAAGCAGGCTCAGGAAGCACACAAATATATCCGTGATTTATTGCATAAACTTTATAATCAAGAGGTCGCTTCGGAGGTACGGATCCAGTACGGCGGGAGTGTTAAGCCGGATAATATAGCGGAGTTAATGCGGCAACCTGATGTTGACGGCGCATTAGTCGGAGGCGCAAGCTTAAAGGTTGAATCATTCTCTGAAATCGTAAAAAAAGCAGCTGAGGTGTTAAAATGATGGGATTTATTATTACAATTCATGTGATTGCCTGCGCGTTACTTATTATTCTGGTTTTGATTCAAAGAGGCAGGGGGAGCGGGCTGGTAGAAAGTTTTGCCGGTGTTGAGTCTATGTTCGGGACTAAAACCAGTGCTTTTTTAACACGTATTACTACCATTTGCGCAACAATATTCTTTCTAACGTGTTTAACCCTGGCAATTCTATCAGTAAGGCAGAGCAAGTCATTGCTTGCTAATGTTAAACCTCAGGAGAGCGCTCCTGTTGTTGCAACAGCCGAAGAAGCAAAGCCTATCCAAGGTGCAGCCGAATAAAAAAAAGTTATTCTGGGTATTTGCCTTAAGCAGTTCCGTATATTTTACCCAGGGAATAGAAGCACTCCCTTCCCAAGGCTTATTCTACTACCTTAAAGAAACACTTCATTTTTCTCCGCAAAAGATAATGGTAATTTCCAGCATACCTGTCTTTGCCTGGCTGGTTAAGCCTTTAATCGGCTATGTAATTGACAATTTCTTTACTAAAAGAAAATGGATTTTTATCTCGCTGGCAGTAGATATATTGCTGGTTTTAGCGCTTGGCCTGATCCAGATGCCACTTTTAGCGCTTATAATTATACTGACGGTAAATTCCGCTGATTCGGCTTTCAGGGATGTGGCAGTTGACGGGGTTATGTGCGTTGAGGGCAAGAAATATAATGCCACGGGAAAGATCCAGAGTATCCAGTGGATTGCTTTATCTATTGCCGGAATTATTACCGGAGTCGGCGGAGGGTATCTTGCGCAAATCTGGGGTTACCGGGGGGCTTTTTTATGCCTTGTGCCGATTTATATTATCGTGGCTTTGCCGGCGTATTTTTACCGTGAGACTATTGTAAGGGAAGAGAAGGAACGCAGGCATTTAGTCCACGATTTAAAAACACTTTTCGGCGATAAATATCTTTTATTGATTGCCCTGTTTATTTTTCTTTATAAATATTCCCCGTCATTCGGCACCCCGCTATTTTTTATTCAGCGGGATGTTTTTAACTGGGGGAAAGTCTGGATAGGGGCATTAAGCACAATCGGCACTGTTTTTGGCATTATCGGCTCGGTATTTTATTATAAGTTCAGCCAGCGGATAAATATCAAGAAGTGGCTGTTTATCTCGGTATTCTTAGGCGCGGTTACTACGCTAAGTTATCTTTATTACACGCCGGTTACCGCGGTTATTTATGATGTTGTTTATAGTTTTATCGGGATGTTTATTTTTATTATGGTTATGGATTTTATGGCCAGAAGCTCCATAAAGGGGCTGGAGGCGACTTCATTCGCGCTTTTATGCAGCGTAAGCAACTTGGCGCTTGTATCAAGCAACCTTTCCGGGGCGTATCTATTGCCAAAGACCGGCTTAAGCTGGCTGATCATAATTTCCGCGCTCACCAGTTTTCTCTGCCTTCCCCTAATTCGCAAAATCAAATAGGGGACGGTTCTCCTGCTTCTAATCTACTGCATCACAATAGGTTATAACAACTTCAAAATGCATTTTAAATATTCGTAGAGAATTCTAGGGTATGGATATGGTGTTATTGTAACTTGTTGATAATAAAAGGGTAGGAAATGGGAGAACCGTCCCCTCTATAATTTTGCTTGAAGATTCATTGGCAAAGTAGTATAATCAAAATTTAAGTCGTGCGGTAATATGTCAAGATAAAAAATGACAACATTTATCTTTGTACCAGGGCATAAAAAGTCTACAGCAGAAAAAACAGGA
>JAFGUY010000097.1 GCA_016938245.1 Candidatus Omnitrophota bacterium
GCCAATTTTACTCATAGACTTTTTGTCTCTTGAGAAAGAAGAAATTTTGTTATTTTTCATCTTGACATATTACCGCACGACTTTATTTTTACGGTTAAGTTAAGTTCTTTTAACTGTTTACTATCTACATCCGAAGGCGCGCAGGTTAAAGGGCAGATCCCGGCGCTCGTCTTAGGAAAAGTTATAACTTCTCTAATACTCTGCTCACCGGTAAGAATAGCAATAAGCCTGTCTATGCCAAAGGCAAAGCCTCCGTGAGGAGGCGCTCCGAACTTAAAAGCTTCTAATAAGAATCCGAATCGCTTCTTTGCTTCTTCAGGAGTTATTCCGATAATTTTAAATATTTTCTTCTGTAATTCTGGGGAGTGTATTCTGATTGACCCGGAACCTAATTCCACTCCGTTTAAAACCAAATCATACGAGCGCGAATTTACCTTATCAGGAGAATTTTCCAATTTATCCAAATCTTCTTTTGCCGGGGCGGTAAAAGGATGGTGTTCGCTCTCCCAATGTTTTTCTTCCTCATTGTATTTGAATAAAGGAAAATCAACTATCCAGGCAAAAGCGAACTCGCTCTTTAATTCCGGGCGCATATCGGGTTTGTCGGTTTTATATTTCTCCTGTGCTTCTTTAAAAGTAAGGCGCGCAAAGGGAAGCTTTAATTCCAATCCCTTTAAATCTTTAAATATCTTAAAAAGTAATTCTTCTATCAGGGAGTAGATATCCTCTTCATTTACAAAGGAGATCTCAAGATCCAGCTGGGTAAATTCCGGCTGGCGGTCAGCCCTTAAATCTTCGTCTCGGAAACACTTAGCTATCTGATAATATTTTTCAATTCCTGCAACCATAAGTATCTGTTTAAATAGCTGCGGAGACTGGGGCAAGGCATAAAACTGTCCCGGGTTTAACCTTGAAGGAACGAGGTAATCACGCGCTCCTTCGGGAGTAGATTTAGTAAGCAGCGGGGTTTCGCATTCAAGGAAGCCCTTGGAATCCAGATAACCGCGTATAACCTGATAAAGCCTGCTTCTTAAAATTATATTATTTAAAACTTTTTCGCGCCTTAAATCCAGATACCGGTACTTAAGCCGTATCTCTTCGGTTACATCAAGGTCATCGATTATTTCAAAAGGAAGGCTGGCGCTTGTATTTAAGATTTCAAGCTCTGATGCCAGCACCTCTATTTCTCCTGTAGGCATCTTAGGATTTATAGTCCCCTGCGGCCGCTTATTTACTATGCCTTTTAACTTAATTACAAATTCGCTCCTTAAGTCTTGCGCGAGGCTGTATGCGTCTTTTGATTCTTTAGGGATAAAAACAACTTGGGTAAAACCATAACGGTCTCTTAAATCAATAAAGATTAATTTTCCGTGGTCGCGCCTTCTTGCAACCCAGCCGCACAAAATTACCTCTTGGCCGCAGCTGGAGCCGGTAAGCTCGCCGCAGGTACGAGTCCTTAACATCTTAATTCCTTTGTTAAGTCCACCCGAGTTATCTCTCTCTGTTCTCCTGAAAGCATATTTTTTAAGGTAATTACCCCCTTTTTTATCTCATCTTCTCCTATGATCAGGGTAAATCTTGCCTTTAAGTCAGAGGACTTACGCATTGCTCCTTTAATAGACTTTCCTTCATAATCCATATCCGCGGAAATTCCGTTTTCTCTTAAAGCGTATAAAACCTTTATTCCTTCTTCTTTAGCCTCTTTACCCAGCGTGATTACATATGCTAAAGTCTCTTTTTTCTCTGTTTCTTTTATTTCTTTTGCCAGCAAAAGCCTTTCTATACCTAAAGCAAAGCCTATCGCTCCTACATCCGGCCCTTCAAGCTGACGGACTAAATTATTATACCTTCCTCCTGCCCCTATAGCATCCTGCGAGCCTAAATTACCATGGGTTATTTCAAAGACTGTCTGGGTATAATAATCCAGCCCCCGCACAAGATTTGGGTCAACCGTATATTTTATCTTCAACATATCCAGCCCCGACTTAACTGCATTAAAATGCACTCTGCATTCTTCGCAGAGGCAGGTATCCTGAAGGCCGGCTTTCTTGACTATCTCCCTGCAAGTCTCTTTTTTGCAATCCAGGATCCTTAAGGCATTATTCTTAAGCCTGTCTTTGCAGTCATCGCAAAGCTTTTCTCCTTTATCCTGAAGTTTATTGCGCAAAGAAGCGGTGATTTTAGCTTTATCCTTAGTGCATCCTAAACTGTTAATTTTAATTGTATATCCGGTTATATTAAGGCTCCTTAAGAGTTTGTCGGCAAGAGATATTACTTCGATATCCAAAGAGGCATCATAAGACCCGATAGCCTCGCAACCGATATGGTTAAATTGCCTTAAGCGCCCTTTTTGCGGCCGCTCCAGCCTGAACATAGGGCCAAGATAGTATAATTTAGAGAAAGACGAAGTTTTATCAAGGTTATTCTCTATATAAGAACGTACGATTGAAGCTGTGCCTTCCGGGCGCAGCGCATAATCCTCATCTTTGTTGCGGATTATAAACAGCTGCTTTTTTACGATCTCTGCGGATTCCCCGAGGGAACGGTTAAATAATCCGGCTTCTTCTATTAAGGGAGGGCGTATCTCTTCAAAATTATAAAGGGAAAATACCTTGCGGCTGGTCTCTTCTATTGCCTGCCAAATGAATGATTCTTTAGGCAGTATATCTTTTGTGCCTGATACTCTTTTGTACATATAGATTAGTTATGCAGGTTATTTTACTTTTTGCTTCATCTCTAAGCCGGATTTAAAGACTACTACTTTTCTCGGCGGGACTGGTATAACTTGATTGGTACGCGGGTTTCTTCCGGTTCTGCTTTTTCTCTGCTTAATCTTAAAGACCCCGAAATTACGTAACTCTATCTTTTCGCCTCTGACTAAGGCATCAATAATAGAATCAAAGGTCTTCTGGACTACGAGCTTTACGTTTATCTGTTTTAGGCCTGTTTCATCAGCGACCTTTAGAATGATGTCTTTTTTAGTCATTGTTATAGCCTCCTTGCCCGCTTAAGCGCGGGTGTCATTTGCTAACTATAATAACAGCAAAAAGTTACGATGTCAAGAGTAATTTAAGGCGTTCTTCCCCTAAAAGGCCTTCTATGTCCGTAATTAGCTTTTCAGACGGGGAAATATAAAAGTTCTCTCCCACGACTAATTGCACCCTGGATCTTGCCGGTGTATCTAAATTGAGGTATACCGGGATATCGCCGCGGGATGCAGCAAATATTTCCTTTAAAGTTTCAAATACGTTCTCCCTTAGCCCTGAAAGGTTTATGCTCATGCCGGAGATGAGCTTATATGTTTCGTCAAAAGGGAAAAGGTCATTAACGAGTATTTTGGGTGTATCCTCTTTTAGGTTAAGGTTTCCCCTGACCAGCACTACTGTATTAGGCTGTATGTATCGCGCTACTTTCTGATATGCACGGGGAAAAACCAGAAGCTCTATTGAACCTTCCAGGTCTTCGAGCTTAAGGATTGCCATCTTCTCCTGTTTTGAGCGGGTTATGGTATTTTTAATTTTAGAAATTAGCCCGACAATTTTTACTTCGTCTTCGTCATTATGTTCTTTAAGGTCGATTATTGATGATGAAGCAAAACGCTTTAGGGCCTTGGCATAACGCGCTAAGGGGTGGCCGCTGATATAGAACCCTAGCATATCTTTTTCAAAGGAGAGGAGTTGCGGTTCAGGCCACTCTTTAACATGGGGGATATTATCATCCGGATGCTTAAATGCCCTCTGATTAGTATCTAAATCAAAGAAAGATAACTGCCCCTTAGCTTTTTCTTTTTGCGTTCGGGAGGCAGAGTCTAAAATAGCATCCAGCCCGGCAAACATCTGGGCGCGCGGCATTAAAAAAGAATCCATTGCCCCGCATTTTATCAGGCTCTCTAAAACTTTTCTATTGGCAAGCCTTAAATCAATCTTCTGGCAAAGGTCTTTAAGCGACGTAAAATGCCCGCAGGACCTGGCTTCAACTATTGAATCAACTGCGCCGTGCCCTACATTCTTAACCGCAAGAAGCCCGAAGCGGATTGTTTTTCCGTCCACAACCTTAAACAGGCCTTCGCTTTCATTGATATCCGGAGGTAATACCGCAAGGCCCATTCTTTGGGCTTCGCTGACGTATTCAACTATCTTATCAGTATTATCGCGCTCTGAAGTAAGAAGCGCAGTCATAAATTCAACCGGGTAATTGGCCTTTAGGAAAGCCGTGCGGTAAGATATAAGTGCGTAAGCTGTCGAATGTGAATTATGAACTATAATTCCATTGGCAATAAAATTATGTATCCCTTCGATCTCAAGATCGTAAGTTTTCCCCCTTCCTAAATATTCCACAGATAAAACCCTATCCCAGATAATATCAGCTTTCACTAACCTTAAGAGCTTGTCAGACTCAAAAAATTGCGCTAACTGCATTATTGTTTTTCTCCTAAAGCCTTTTTTATGCGGCTTAGTTTCCCCATAAAACTCCTTCATAGAAATTCCGGTTCTTTTCTCTATATCTTTCCAAGTTAAGCCAAATTTCTCTTTTTCCAGCTTAACGATTTCTCTTATTTCGGCAGGCAGGGTATCTTTAGATTCTATCTCTAAAGGTACGAGTTTATAATAATTACGTAATTCTCCCATTTGCTTATCTTTTCCGATTATAAATGGGCAAATACGCTGGATGAATATATTTATACTGTTAGAGCCGAATAGATACAGGGTATAACCGGTTTTTAGGTTGGAAACATTTTTATATGTATATTTAAATACTTTGCGTTTTAATTTTGAGGCAATGCCTAACCTTAATAAAAGGTCTTGCAGCTGCTGGCATAGTTTGTATGAAGATGTTGCGTAGAAAGGAACAGAGTTGCGCCCGGAAAACAGAAAACCATCTCCTGACCAAAGCCTTCCTATAAATAACGCTAACTGCGCGTCATTCAAAGAAATAATCTCGTCCGGGATGAATTTTTCTGTCGCTTTTTTATAATCCAACCCCAGGCTCTCTATATACAGCCTTGCTCCGCATTTTTTATTGGCCATTGCCTTAAGCGCTATCGGATAATTTTCTTTAACATGGCCTTTATTCCATGCAAGAGAGCCCTTTAGAAACTTGTTATCCTTACCTGTTCCGGCGTATACTTCAAAACGGCCTCTTCTTTCGTATACAGTAGGTATAGTATTCTCAAACCCCTTAATATTCTTTACGAAATCATTTATAAGAACCTTATCGTTGTTGTAGAAATAAATACCGCTTGGATGGCAAGTATTGCCTTCTGAAAGTATGCCTGCCAGCACGATTACTTTATATTCTTCTATGTTTGATTTCGTTTCTATCGGGAGAGCCCTGCATAAGCCGATTCGTTCACCAATAATTAAATCTCCTAAATTCTTCCAGCCCTTAAGGGTGAGAAGAGGATGATTTGATGTCGCGGTAATTTCTCTTCCTAAAGCGGTTTTTAGTTTATAGACCTGTTTAATACCGTTATAGAACACATTTTTTATCTTGGTTTTTACAATCTTTAAATTATCGTCACAGCTTAGCGTGGATTTCACCGATTTTTTATTACTAAACAGTTCTTCTACGGTAATCATATTGCCTGTATCTGCGTCCGTTATTTTTGTTGAGCTTACGACACATTTATTAAATCCATAGCCGGAAAAATATTCAATTAAGTCGAATATCTTGGAGGCGGTTGATTCTTTGATCCCGTTTTTACTACAGCCATGGATAAAGTTGCTTCTTTGTTTTTCCATAACTTCGGGGATCTTTTTTCCCATAGCCTTACGCAATATATCTGCCTGCGCTAAGCTAAAACCGGCTAGTGAAGAGGCAGCCTGCATAATCTGCTCCTGATAGACCATAATCCCGTAAGTCTCTTTTAATATAGGTTCTAATTTCGGGTGTTCGTATTTAATAGGAACCAGGTTATGTTTGCGTTTCATAAAATCATTGAGCATCCCCGATCCTATGGGCCCCGGCCGGTATAAAGCCAGAAGCGCTACAAGGTCTTCGAAACGTTCGGGCACAATTTTTTTAAGTAAATCCCTCATCCCCGAGCTCTCCACCTGAAATATACCGATTGTCTGGGCAGAAGATAAAAGCTTATAGGTATTAAGGTCATCTAGGGAAATCTTATCGATTAATATGTCTTTACCCCGGGTTTTCTTGATTATTTTTAAAGACTGGTCAATTACGGTTAATGTCCTTAAACCTAAAAAATCTACCTTAAGCAGGCCGATCTTCTCAAGTATCCCCATACTAAATCCGGTAGTAACTTGATCATCGCTGGTTTTAAAAAGCGGGCTGTAATTATCCAAGGGCTTATCGGCAATAACTACGCCTGCCGCATGTACTGATGCATGGCGGTTTAATCCTTCAAGGGAGAGCGCGGTGGTAATAAGTTTATTTACCCGGGGGTCATCTTTAAATAGACTGTTCAGCTCTGACTCGTTCTCAAGCGCTTTTTTTAAAGTCATATCAGGCTCCGCAGGAATCATTTTTGCTATACGGTCGCAGTCAGCGTAGCTTAATCCCATAACCCTGCCGACATCCCTTATAACTGCGCGTGCCTGCATAGTACCAAAGGTAATAATCTGGGCGACATTCTCCTGCCCGTATTTTTTTGTAACGTAATCAATGACCTCCTGCCTTCTTTCGTAACAGAAGTCTATATCTATATCCGGTAAGCCCATGCGCTCGGGGTTTAGGAATCTTTCAAAAAGTAGCCCGTACTTAAGCGGGTCTAAGTCAGTAATCCCTAAAAGGTAGCTTACCAAGCTACCTGCTGCTGAACCTCTCCCCGGGCCAACAGGGATCCCCTGGTTTTTAGCATAGTGTATAAAATCCCAGACTATAAGAAAATAACTTGCAAACCCCATCTCAATAATAATTTTTAGTTCGTGATCAAGCCTCTCCTGTATCTGCGCAGTAACATTTTCATACCGGTTCTTCAGGCCTTCCAAGCAGAGCTTTCTTAAGAAATCTTCTTTAATCTCACCGACCGGAGGCTCGTATTTAGGCAAGTGAATCTGCTTAAAATCAAGCTCGAGGTTGCAGCGTCCGGCAATTTCTAAGGTATTAGAAATTGCTTCCGGATAATCCTTAAATAGCGCCTTCATCTCTTGGGGGGATTTGAAATAAAATTCATCGGTTTGAAAACGCATCCGGTTAGGGTCATCTAATGTAGTCTGAGTCTGGATGCATAATAATGCCTCATGGGCAGATGCCCGGTCGCGGCTTAAATAATGCACGTCATTAGTAGCAACTAATGGTATCCCTAATTCCCTGCTTATTTTTACTAACCCTGCGTTAACAATTTCCTGCCCGGCAATAGAATTTTCCTGCAGCTCAAGGTAAAAATTACCTTTCCCCATTATATTAAGGTAAGTATCCGCGGTTTTTAGGGCATCATTAAAACCTTTCTGTTTTAAGCAGGTAGGAATTTCGCCTTTTAAACAGGCGCTTAAGGCGATGAGCCCTTGAGAGTATTGCGCAAGTGATTCTTTATCAATGCGCGGACGGTAATAGAACCCCTCCAGGTACCCTAAGGATACCAGCTTCATCAGATTCTGGTAACCTTTTTCATCGCGGGATAACAATATAAGATGGTAAGAGGCTTCTTCTATTCCGGAAGATGTTTTATCCAGGCGGCTTCCCGGGGCAATATATACTTCGCATCCAATAATAGGTTTAATCCCGGCTTTTTGCGCTTCAAGATAAAAATCAATAGCTCCGAAAATATTTCCGTGGTCCGTAATTGCCAAAGAATCCATCTTATAGCTTTTGGCAAGGTTTAATATTTCCGGTATGCGGCAGGCGCCGTCAAGAAGGCTGAACTGCGTATGCAGGTGCAGGTGGATAAATTCAGAGTGCGGCATAACTTATTCCCACTCAATAGTAGCAGGAGGCTTAGAAGAGATATCGTAAACAACGCGATTTACGCCTTTTACTTCGTTGATAATACGGTTGGATATTTTTTCTAATACTTCATAAGGTAATCTTACCCAGTCTGCGGTCATTCCGTCCATGCTAAAGACACACCGTAACGCCACTACATTTTCGTATGTGCGTTCGTCCCCCATTATCCCGACACTTTTAACCGGGAGCAATATCGCGAAAGACTGCCAGATTGTCTCATACATGTTTGCTGCGCGGATCTCTTCAATAACCCTTCTGTCAACTTCGCGCAGTATATCCAGCCTCTCCTGGTTTACGTCGCCGATTATTCTTATTGCCAGCCCCGGCCCGGGGAAAGGCTGCCTGTTGATGATAGTATCCGGCAGGACTAATCTTCTTGCGATTATGCGGACTTCATCTTTGAATATCTCGCGAAGCGGCTCTAACAAATTTAATTTCATATGTTCAGGCAAACCTCCTACATTATGGTGGCTTTTAATTTTCTTGCTGGGAGCGCCTGTAGGGGATATGGATTCAATAACATCGGGATATAGGGTCCCTTGTGCCAAAAATTTTACTCCTTTTATCTTATCCGCTTCCTCTTCGAAGATTTTTACAAATTCGCTTCCGATAATCTTTCTTTTTTCTTCCGGATCGGTAATGCCCTTAAGCCGGCTTAAAAAGTTTTTACTCCTCTCAACAGCACCGAGATTGAGATGGTAGGCATCGCGAAAAACCCTTTTTACCTGTTCAGGTTCGTCTTTTCTTAAGAGCCCGTTATTGATAAATATACAGCGGCAGTTTTTGCCGATGGCTTTATGAAGGAGTAATGCCGTAACTGCAGAATCAACTCCTCCGCTTAACCCCAGTACTACTTTACTATTACCGACTGTTTTTTTGATGCTCTCAATAGCATCCCTGACAAATGACTCCATAGTCCATCTGCCAAGGCAGCCGCAAACCTTAAATAAAAAGTTACTTAATATCTGGCTGCCTTTTTCGGTGTGTGTTACTTCCGGATGAAATTGCAGGCCGAATATTTTTCTTTTAGAGTTTGATATTGCCGCTATAGGCGTATTTGTAGTATGCGCGCTGGTGTGAAACCCTAAGGGCATCTTGGTAACGAAATCTCCGTGGCTTGCCCAACAGGTGAAATTACCCGGGACATGCGAAAATAAATCGCGGTTTTCGTCAATAAATAATTCTACCTTGCCGTATTCGCGGCTACGGGTATGTTTTACCCTGCCTCCTAATACTTCTGCAATAATCTGCATCCCGTAACATATCCCCAGTATCGGTATGCCCAATTTAAAGATCCCCTTATCCGGATAAGGGCTCTTTTTATCTACTACAGAAGCAGGCCCTCCGGAAAGAATTAATCCTTTAGGGCTCATCGCAGCTATTTCTTTTGCCGGGGTATTATAAGGTATTATCTTCGAAAATACTTTATTCTCCCTTACCCTGCGGGCGATTAATTGCGTATATTGGGAGCCAAAATCAAGGATTAATATGGTCTGCCTGATTACAACCTTTTCGTTCTTTTTAGGCCTTTTAATCCTATGTTTTTTAATCCGAGTTTTTATAATTTTAGTTTTTCTTGGCTTTTTCTTCATTTTCCCATTCCTACCCTTTGGCCTACCTGAAATATTTTCCCTTCTGTTTGTATGGAAGGGGCAATAATAATTTCAACATCGTGCATCTCTTTTAAATTGGATGCGCCTAACGAGCCCATGGAAGTTTTTAAGGCGCCGACTAAATTTTGCGAACCATCGTCAACCTTTGCCGGGCCAAAGAGTATCTCTTTTAGTGTGCCGGTTGTGCCTACCTGAATGCGTGTACCTCTTGGAAGATTTACATGAGAGGTTGCCATCCCCCAGTGAAAACCGCTTCCGGGGGCTTCTTTTGCGCGGGCAAAACTTGAGCCGATCATAACCGCATCCGCCCCGCAGGCAAAAGCACGGCAGATATCCCCGCCTCTGTTCATACCGCCGTCAGTAATTATAGAAACATACCTGCCTGTCCTTTTAAAATAATAATCCCGTGCTCCGGCAGCATCAACAGTTGCGGTTACCTGAGGAACCCCTATGCCTAAAACTCCGCGGGTAGTACACGCTGCTCCGGGCCCTACTCCGATTAATAAAGCGGCTGCCCCTGTTTCCATAAGCTCGAGGGTGGTTTCATAAGTTACGCAATTTCCCAGTATTACCGGTATTTTAACGGATTTACAGAATTTAAAAAGATCAAGAGTCTTGTATTCTCTGGCTATATGCCTTATGGTAGTTACGGTGGATTGCACCACAAACATATCCGCTCCGGAAGATATGGCAAGCTTGGAGAATTTATCGGCATTAGCCGGTATGCAGCTTATTACCGCAATCCCTTTTTTCTTCTTAATTTCAGATATCCTCTTTGATACTAATTTCTCCTTGATAGGTTTTGTATAAATTGACTGGATTAATTCTGTTGCTTTTTGAGGGGTGGCGCGGGCAATATCCTCCAAAACTGAATCCGGGTTATCGTAGCGGGTCTGCACTCCGTCTAAGTTTAATACTGCAATCCCTCCCAGATTAGACATCTCAACCGCAAATTTTACATCTACAACCCCGTCCATAGCCGCAGCCAGTATAGGAACTTTAAATTTCCTTCCTGCTATCTGAAAAGAAGTATCAACTTCATTAGGGTTAATTGTTTGCGCTCCCGGAACTAGTGCAATTTCGTCAAAACCATAACATCTGCGTGCGCGCCTGCCTATACCTATCCACTCAGCCATTTTTAACCTTTCTTATATATAAGTTATTGTTAGATAATGGGTTATATGTTTTTCTCATCTTATTTGAGGTTATTTGTGAAGGGATAGAAAATTTTACAATAATTAAGGCAATTTGTCAAGCTAAAAATAAGAGATTGCTGAA
>JAFGUY010000098.1 GCA_016938245.1 Candidatus Omnitrophota bacterium
GCCGAGCGGGCACGGTTCACCCGCTAAAGAATAGCCTGTGAGAGCGAGGCACCGGAAGGGAGCGAAATTTTGCCACGCCGGGGCAAAATGAGCGTCCACGCGCAAGCACAGGCAAGACAGGACCCGCTGCTACTGCGGGTAATGTAACACAACAATGGTATTAATACAAAAAGCGCTCTCTTTGAAATCACAAGAGAACGCTTTTAAGAAATAACGGCACTTATTCGTTATTACACTAACCCTTGATCAATCATAGCATCGGCAACTTTGACAAACCCGGCAATATTAGCCCCCTTGACATAATCAGTATATTCGCCTTCTTTCCCGTATTTAACGCACTGCTCATGTATAGCAATCATTATGTCATGCAACCTTCTGTCTACTTCTTCGCGTGTCCACGAAAACCTTAAGCTATTTTGGGACATTTCTAATCCGGAAGTAGCTACCCCTCCTGCATTGGATGCTTTCCCCGGGGCATAAAGAATTCTTGCCTTTTGGAATACTTCAACGCCTGCGGGTGTCGTAGGCATATTCGCCCCTTCGCCTACAGCAATACAGCCATTTTTAACCAGGACCTTGGCATCCTGCTCATCTATTTCATTCTGTGTAGCGCATGGAAAAATAATATCGCATTTAACAGACCAAGGCCTTCGTTTCTCAAAATATTCGCATTTAAACTCCTTTGCACACTCCTTTATCCTGCCGCGCCTTACATTCTTTAGGTTTAAAACACACTTGAGCTCCTTCTGGCCAATGCCTGCCTCGTCATAAATAAACCCGTCCGAATCCGAAAGGGTAACTACCTTAGCCTCTAATTGGAGTAATTTTTCTACGGTATATTGCGCAACATTGCCCGATCCGGATACAGCACAGACCTTGCCTTTTAAGGAATCTCCCTTTGACTTAAGCATCTCTTCCACAAAATATACGCATCCGTAACCTGTAGCTTCCGGACGGATAAAGCTTCCGCCCCAGCTTAAACCTTTTCCTGTTAAAACGCCGGTAAACTCATTACGTAATCTTTTGTACTGACCAAACATATAACCTATTTCACGCCCTCCTACTCCGATATCTCCCGCAGGTACATCTGTATCCGGCCCTATATGTTTAGATAACTCGGTCATAAAACTCTGGCAAAACCTCATTATCTCGTTGTCCGTCTTACCCTTCGGGTCAAAATCCGAACCCCCTTTACCTCCGCCCATAGGAAGAGTAGTTAAGGCATTCTTAAAAACTTGTTCAAAAGCCAGGAATTTTAATATGCTCAAGTTTACGCTCGGATGAAAACGCAAGCCACCCTTATAGGGCCCGATTGCGCTGTTCATCTCAATACGGTAACCGCGGTTTATCTGAATTTCGCCTTTATCATCGAGCCAGGGTACACGAAACATAATTACCCTCTCCGGCTCGATCATCCTCTCTAATATTTTCTCCTTTTGATACTTCGGGTTCTCCTCGATAAAAGGAAGCACGGATTCGACTACTTCTCTTACTGCCTGGTGAAATTCAACCTCTCCGGGATTCTTACGCACAACGCTATCCATAAAATCATCGATTCTTTTTGACATTTTCCCCTCCCTGTTAACTAATGTTTTTCAAGCAACTTATAAAGATACTCCTTGATTGCAAACGCTGCTTTTTTTGCCATACCCATTGCTTCAATTACTGTCCCTTCTCCTCCTACTATATCACCGCCGGCAAATACCCCTTTTACAGAAGTCTCCATAGTTTGCGGATTAACTACGACATCGCCGTATTTATCTGTTTTTATTTCCGGGGTAACACTGGTTAAGACTTTATTCGCCTTAAGCCCTATGGCAATAATTGCCAGGTCACAATCAAGTTCAAAATCGCTCCCTTCAATTGCCACAGGCTTTCTTCTTCCGGACGCATCCGGCTCGCCGAGTTTACACTCCAGAGACCTTAATCTTTTTACAAAACCATCCTCATCACCTATAAATTCTTCCGGTGCCACCAAGAGCTTAAATTTTACCCCTTCTTCTTTAGCATGCCCTATCTCAAGCCTCCGGGCAGGCATTTCAACTTCAGTCCTCCTGTAAACAATAGTAGTATCAGGCTCAATATGGCTCATCTTTTGAAGCCTTAAGGCACAACGCGCTGCATCCATTGCCGTATTCCCTCCCCCTATTACAAGAACATGCTTACCTATATTAACAGGAGTGTGAAACTTAGGAAATGCGTATGCAGACATAAGATTAACCCGGGTTAAAAATTCATTGGCAGAATAAACATTACAAAGGTTTTCTCCCGGAACCCCTAGAAAAGACGGGACTCCCGCACCAAGCCCGAGGAAAACTGCCTGAAATCCTTCTTTTAGGAAATCGGATAAATCATTGGTTTTACCGACAATAAAATTAGGCACTATCTCTACCCCCAGCCTCTTTAAATAATCTATTTCAAAATCCAGTATATCCCTGGGCATCCTAAAATGGGGTATCCCGTACCTTAATACTCCTGCGGTTGCGTGCAGCGCTTCAAAAACCGTAACCCCGACCCCTAAACGCGCAAGCTCTCCTGCGCAACATAGCCCGGCAGGCCCGGACCCGACTACTGCAACTCTAAGTCCGGAAATCTTTTTATCAGGCTCTATATTTACCTTTAGGCCTTCCTTCATACCGAAATCACCGATAAACCTCTCAAGAAAATGTATGTTAATTGCAGCCTCAGAGGCAAAAGGAGAATCTTTCTTGGTTAAAACACACGCCTTCCTGCACTGATATTCCGCAGGACAGACCCTTCCGCAGATACAGGGAAAATTATTTTTTTCCCGGATCGTAAAATATGCCCCGGCAAAATCTCTTTCCGTAATCTGTTTTATGAATTTTTTAATGTTTATCCCGACAGGGCAACCGGCGATGCACTTCGGATCCTTGCACTGAAGGCAACGGGATGCTTCAGCCAAAGCTTCCTCTTCTGAATAGCCAAGCACAACCTCTGAGAAATCCCTGCTTCTCTTTTCGGCGGCAAGCTCTCTTGTTTTAATCGGCTCCTTCGGCATATTCTATCCCTAAAATAATTTATTAAGGTTGCAGATGTGTTTTTCTTTGTCCTGGTATACGCAGTTCCTCTTAATAAGCTCCTCCCAGTCTATTTCTTTTGCCTCGAATTCAGGCCCGTCAATACAGCTGAATTTTGTCTCACCCGAAACCGTAACCCTGCAGCAACCGCACATCCCGGTCGCATCCACCATCAGCGCATTTAAGGAAACGATAGCCTTTACATTAAAGCTTTTAGTAACATCGGCAACCTTTTTCATCATCGGTATGGGCCCGACCGAATAAACTAAATCGTATTTATCTTTTTCTAACAATTCTTTCAAGGCATCCGTAGTAAAACCTTTTCTTTTGTATGACCCGTCATCGGTTACAATATATAACTGGCTTGAAGCTTCTTTTAATTCATCTTCCAGAATAAGAAGATCCTTGGTCCTTGCCCCTAGGACAACGGTAACATTATTCCCAGCCTCTTTTAAAGCCTTGGCTACGGGGTAAATCTCGGCAATCCCTACTCCGCCGCCGACTAAAATTACCCTGCCAAAAAACTTTATCTCTGTTGCATGGCCAAGAGGGCCCACCATAGCATACAGGGAATCCCCGACATTAAACCTGCCTAAAAGTTTAGTAGTAAAACCTGCTTCCTGAAAAATAAGCCTTATGGATTCTTTATTTCTTTCTACGATTGTAAGAGGAATCCGCTCCCCTTCTTTATTTACCATAAGCGCGATAAACTGGCCCGGACTGGCTTTTAAGGCAATTTGAGGGGCAAAGACCTCTATGCTTACCACTCTTACGCCTTGAAAATCGCTTAATATTTTCTTGTTTAGTATTTTCATATCCCCTGCCTATTTTTTAGGCACTCTCTGATAAATAAAAAACGCCCATTCTATGAACCCAGGAATGGCAATCCCGGCCATGAATAGACGTCATTGTCCTTTAAAACTATAACTAGATTAAATAATAACACTATTGTAATTTTTGTCAAGAAGCATTATTGAGATTGCTGAA
>JAFGUY010000099.1 GCA_016938245.1 Candidatus Omnitrophota bacterium
TCGGGTCTTTATGCCTGTTTGAGAAAGATCGATTACTGCTCTTTGACAACCTATTTTTTATCTTGACCTCTTATAGGATGTCTTAATATCAGGGACGGTTCTTAAATTTTGATAATATTAGCATATAATTCTCAATCTAGCAATACTTCTTCGTTCTTTACCGGGATATAAGCATTAACCCCTTTGCCGACAAGCATACCGTATAAAGCCCTGATTTGCTCTTCTTCTCCGTGTACTAAGAAGACGCGTTTTAAGGGCAGGCAGGATGAAACAAACTCCAGAAGCTCTCTCTGGTCAGCGTGCCCGGACATAGCATTGACAGTAATCACCTCCGCATTAAGCTCGTACTCTACCCCGAATATGCGCACGAATTTCTCCCTGTCCACAATCCTTCTTCCCAAAGTATCACGGGCCATGTAACCTACCACGATAATCATATTCCTGCTATCCTCGATATTATTCTGAAGGTGATGCAGGATTCTTCCCGACTCGCACATCCCGCTTCCGGCGATTATAATCATCGACCGTTTATCTGCGTTTAAGGCCTTGGACTCTTTTTGATCGCGGATAAACCTTAAATTCAATAATCCAAATGGGCTGTTGCCTCTTGCAATATCATCACCGGTCTTTTTATCAAGGTAATCCGAATGATATTCAAACATTTCGGTAATGTCGGTTGCCAGAGGGCTGTCTACATATATAGGTATAGAAGAAATAAGTTTTTCCTTTAACAATTCATTTAAGAAATAAACAACTTCCTGCGTGCGCTCCAAAGTGAAAGAAGGTATAAGTACTTTTCCTCCCCTGCGCAAGGTACGCGATACAGCCTCACGCAACTTTGACTGCGCTTCTTCAATAGGCGCATGCAGCCTCCCTCCGTAAGTACTCTCCATAATAAGGTAGTCTAAATTTTTAGGGATAACCGGGTCATTAAGTAAAGGGAGATTTTTTCTTCCTAAATCTACGGCATACCCTAACCTGATATTACGGCCGTTATCTTTAATATCCAACACAGTTATTGCCGAGCCCAGAATATGCCCGGCATCTACCAGTGTGGCATAGACATTCTTGGCAACACAAAATTTCTGGCCGTAGGATATCGGCCTAAAAATCTTAGTTGCCCGCGAAGCTTCTTTTTTAGTATAAAGCGGGGCTCTTTTAGGCAAACCTATCCTTCGATTAATTTTATTAAGGTATTTTATATCTTCTTCCTGAATCTTCCCCGAATCTTCGAGCATTAAACCTGCTAAATCTCTTGTCGCAGAAGTAGTATAGATCTTACAGCGCAGGCCCTTCTTAATTAAATTCGGTATATTGCCGCAATGGTCGATATGCGCATGAGAGAGAACAAGGGCATTTATTACGCGCGGATTATAATCAAAGGTAGTATTTATTTTATAAAATTCATCACGGTGGCCTTGGAATAAACCGGCATCAAGCAGGACCTCGGTTTTGCCGGCGGCAATAAGGTGGCTTGACCCGGTTACTGTCATTACCCCGCCTAAAAACTTTAATTTTACCGGCATAGCAATTAATCCTTTCTTAACATCTTAAAGATTACCAATATTAACAATATAATATAGATAAAACTAAATAAAAACAAGGGCTTATTATTTAAGAAATATTCCGTAAGTGCCTGCGAATCGCTTAATACGCTTTTTCCTACGGCGTAAATTATATACTGAACCCAGAAAATTTTTAAAGGGGTCCCTAATAAAACGGCTACAAAATATTTTCTAAAACGCATCCCCGTCAGCCCCGCGGCTAGGTCCAAAAATCTGTAAGGCACTAAAGGCGCAGCCCTAAATATAATAAGCCACAATATATTTAAACTGCTTAACTTCCCGTCCAAAAAACTATACCTCTGTGATAACTTTCTTTCTACGTATCCCCTTCCTAGAAAACGGGCGATATTAAACAAAATACAGGCATTAATTAATTCGGCAATACATATCAGTAAAGCGCTTAAATATGGGCCGAATAATAAAGCACCCGTAAGCCAAAAAATGTCTTTTGAAAAAAAGATGAAAAACGTAACCGCTACATAAAGCAGGATATAAAACACAAAGCTTACGATAAGCGGTAACCCCGAAAGAGAGTTGGTAAGGGCAGGAATATCTATTTTAAGATACAGGCTTAAATACCAAAGCAAGAGTAACGCTAAAACAAAGATAAAGAATCTTAATTCCTGTCTGTATTTTTCTAGGGCCATTAAGTCACGAAGAGATTACGCGAGGAAAATTTTCCGTCTGTGGTAAGATTTACTCCCAGCCTTTTTAATCCGACTTCATCTCCCGGAGTAGGAATATGCGTCATATGTACCTCGCAGCCTTTTAAGGATATTAATCTCTGCATAGCCAGTTCTGCGGTATGGTTAGTGGTAGCGCTTATAGCCAAGGCAATAAGCGTCTCCTCTAAGTCTAAGCTCTCAGAATCTGCATCAAGTATCCCCTCTTTAAGCTTTGCGATTTGATTAATTATGTGCGGAGAAAGCAGGAGTATCTCATCAGGAATATTAGCTAAGACTTTAACCGCATTTAATATCAAACTTGATGCTGCATGCATAAGTTTTGAGTTTTTTCCGGTAATAATCCGGCCGTCATTTAATTCAACTGCCGCGCCGCAGAAAATACCCTCGTTTCCTTTTCCTTTTGCCTCCGCATCCTCAGCAGTTTTTCTGGCTACCTCAACCACTACCCTGTCGGTAACCTTCACCCCTAACTCTTCCATAAACAGAAATGTCCTCTCTACAGTCTCCTTCCTTTCTATACCCATAACATATTCGGTATTGTACCTAAAATACCTGCGTATTAATTCCTGTTTTGCGGCCTCCTGGATTATTTTATCATCAATTATGCCGAACCCGGCGCGGTTTACTCCCATATCCGTCGGAGAATTATACGTCGGAAGGCTTATACTTTTATCAAATATGCGGGTTAATATCAATTTTAAGATCGGGAAGCTTTCTACATCACGGTTATAATTTATTGCGGTTTTACTGTATTTATTAAGGTGGAACGGGTCAACCAGATTAAAATCCTGGATATCTGCGGTGGCAGCTTCATAAGCAACATTAACCGGATGCTTTAAAGGGAGGTTCCAGATCGGGAATGTCTCAAATTTGGCGTATCCTGCATTTATCCCGCGCTTATGTTCATGATATAGTTGAGATAAGCATACGGAAAGCTTGCCGCTATTTGGCCCGGGGGCGGTAACAACGCAAATGGGGTTTTTTGTCTCTATGAAATCGTTCTTACCGAAGCCTTTATCGCTTACTATAGTATCTACGTCTGCGGGGTATCCTTCTATCGGATAATGCAGGCAGACCTTAACGCCTCTACGCTCCAGTTTATTCTTAAATACTACGGCAGATGACTGGTTATTAAAACGGGTGATAACCACCGTGAGTATATCCAACCCCCATCTCCTTAAATCGTCTATTAATTTTAAAGTGGCTGCGTCATAAGTAATACCGAAATCCCCGCGCACCCTTCCCTTTTCAATATCTCCGGCATAAATAGCCAAGACGATATCTATCTTATCCTTTAACGACTGTAGAAGCCTTATCTTAACATTAGGGTCATAACCGGGTAAGACGCGGGAAGCATGGTAGTCAAAACAAAGCTTACCCCCGAATTCAAGGTAAAGCTTATTATCAAACTTCCTGACCCGGTCAACTATCGCCTGAGTCTGTTCTTTAAGGTATTTTTCGTTATCAAAACCTGCTTTTAGCATAAAAACCCCTGATTAATTATTAGGCATATTATATTACCGCCCTTCAGCTTTGTAAATAGATAAGAAAATCCTTCCCCTCTGTCCAGGGGTTAAGAAAGCGCTCTATCTTAAGGTTATCTTTATTGCCCTTAAGGTCAACTAACACTTCTTCTTTTTGAGGATAGATGATCTTTACTATCGGAGAAAATATATCATCCTGATTTTCTTCAACAACCACTGCCACCCTTTTATCGCCTAAGGCTACAATCGAACCTATTGGCCAGACTCCGATTAATTGGAAGAATTTATCCAGCAAGAAAGGGTTATAGGTTGTCTCCTTCCCGCGCATCATAAGATTATAGATTGCATTCGGAGGATAATCCGATTTATAGCTCCTTCTCTCTGAAAGCGCATCATAAACATCGCAGATAGAAACTATTTGTGAAACAATATGCGGCTTTCTTGGAAACTTAAGCTTAGGATATCCGCTTAAATCATATTTTAAATGGTGTTCAAAGCTTACTACTGCCGGCATAACCCCGAGGGTATCAACATACTGCAAGATTAAGGTTGAGCCTAATACAGTATGGCTCTCCATCAAAGAAAACTCTAAGGTACTTAGTTTCCCGGGATTCCGGATTATTTTTCTGGATATATACAACTTGCCGATATCATGAAAAAGCGCAGATAGCCCTATATCTAATATCACATCTTTGGGAAACCCGATTTTAGAAGAAAAATACATACTTAAAATAGAGGTACTGATAAGATGCGCGAATGTTCCTAAGTCATATCTTTTAAGGGTATTAAGTTTCGCTAGTTGCTGGTATTGTTCAGCCAAATTATTAATAATGTGCTCTACGGCTGCTCTTAAACTTAAGCCGTCGATTGACTCCTGGTTTAATACGCTAAGTAAGGACAAAGAGAGATTGTCAAAATGACCCTTATCTGAATCTTCACCCTTAGATTCTGATACCCCTATTTTACCTACACTTATATTGTGCACCCCCATAAGATAAAGTTTCTCCTGCGGACTCTCTTTAATATCATCTTTAGGTATAGATAAAAGGGAGATAAACCTTTCTAACTCAAATAGCTCAAGCCCTCTGTTAAAAGTGATTTTCTCAATACCTCTTTCTTTAATATAATTTACGGCATCCTTAGATAAATTACTTAAGCTAAAAAGAATCTCCTTTTCAAAAGCAATCTCTTCGCCGATTATGCCAATGGTAAAAACCGGCCGGTCATTCAAGGCCTCGGTTATACTTTTAAAAGCTTCCTTAAGCGCTTTATTTAAAATAGGGTGATCTTTGCCGTAGAGCTTGACTGTCTGTACCGCAGTTAAAAAACCCTTAAAAGATAATTCTATTCTCTCTTCCATTTTAAAATCCCTAATACCTCTTTTGCCTTATTTTTTAAAGAAGCGTGCCAGAAGAAATTCATTTTCGTAAAAGGGATGAGGTACTCTGTGCCTTCCTCCAAACCCAATTCCTGGATAATCAACATATTCTCCAATATCAGATTGTTTCTTCTCCCCCAAGGGCTGCGAATACTCAAAAACATCCCTATCCCCTTCTTAAGCGCTTCTTTATCCCGGGATAAAGCTTTAAGAGCTTCTTTTCTTATAGACCTGTTATTCTCTTTTAACACAAGCAACAGGAATCCCGCATCAAAAAATGAGATCTCCTGCATCGACTTTAGTATTTCGACCTTTATTATCTCATTAACAAAAGAATACAGGCGTTTTAAGATAGGAAGGGAAAAATCAGAATTAATCTTTGATACGGCTTTTATAATTTGGCTCAGGAGTTCTAAATTATTTCTTTTTAGCTCGGCCTTGGAATAAAAAAGGTCTAACTGGCTTGGAAAGAACTTAAGAAATAACCCTAAAGCGCAAACACCTATCCTTCCTTCCTCAAATATTTTATTAAGATAAAACTGGCTTTCTTTGCGGCTCTTGGTTAATCCGTAAGTTAAAGAAGATAGGCTAGCATTACTTTCGTCCTCAAAAATATTCTCTTCTATTAATTCTGATATTTTATCCTCAAGTTCAGCCAGCTCATCAAAATGTGACTGCTCTTTTACCTGCTTAGCCTTGATTACTTGTAAAAGGGACTTTATATACTCATAATCTCTATTTTCGGCTATAAGGCTTAGGTCTTTGGTTAGCCTTGCCAATATAAATTTTTCTCTAGAAGGATTATTCTCTTTATCCAGCATATTAAGCAGGACAAAAGAATAATTTATCTTTAGTTCTTTTGAATCAAAATAAAAATCCTCGGAAGAAGAAATATCCTCTAATAAAGACAGGAGTGTATTCCGGTATACGGGAGAAAGATTCTGGGAATCTGGGCTTAAAAGCAGGTTTCTTACTTTTTTAGCTAAAAGCGGGTTCTTATGGAATATTTTACCGGCTTCTACGCCCTCGGAAAAAGTCGAAAAAAGCTTAAACAATACGGGGTCACAAAGCTGCTCTTTATTTAGGTTAGACCATAATATCTGGGCAAAATCATCTTCATTTAAATCACGGAATATATTTTTTAGAGACCGGACATCTTTATCGGGTATATCAAGCTGGGCATTAGCTAAATAATTAAACAGCTCACCTGAACACTTTGAGAATTTCCCCCGATTATTTTCCTTTAGGTACCGCAGGAATTTTGCTAATCCCTCTTTTAAATTATCGTCCGTAACTATATCTTTAACGTTTATATTCTTTAAACTATCTGGAAAATTATCTGCAAGCTCATTTATTCTCTCAGCGTCTCTTCCGGAAATCGCGCCCTTAAATAGATATAGCCATATATCTTTTGATTCTTCTTTATTACCAGCATTAAGTAAACCGGAATAATCCAGTTCTTCCACATCTATGTGCGCGGGAGAGGTCTTCTCTAAAATGACACTTAACCCTCCGTTTTTAATAATATCCTTCGGCGAAAGCGCTAATGCGCTTAGTAAATCCGCCAACTCATCTGCACTTAACCCCGGGAATATCTTTATCTTCTTTATCTTACGCTGGTGTAGTATCTTGGCTAATTCAACGGATGACGCAGGTTTAAGCCAGTATCTCTCATCAATAAAGAGCGACTCCGGGGCAATATTTAATTCGATGGGGTTAAGAAAATTAAACAATCCTTCTATTTTAAGCTTAAATTCCTCTATGGACTTAAGAAAATAAGGATGGTTTCTGGAATATGCTAAAGCGTTATTAAAAGCTATGCGCAGCCCTTTGATAAACTCCTCTAATGCCTCTTCTTTGTTCATCGGTTTATTTTACCGCTAAAACCAGTTTATTCAATAATAAAAACACCCTCTTCCGTAGAACTTGAACTGCCGCTTTACATAATTTTATCGGCAGCTGGTGGCTTGACTGTGATTGAGCGTGGCCTCTGAGGAGGCCGAGCGGGCACGGTTCACCCGCTAAAGAATAGCCTGTGAGAGCGAGGCACCGGAAGGGAGCGAAATTTTGCCACGCCGGGGCAAA